>JANYHP010000148.1 GCA_025359005.1 Hyphomicrobiaceae bacterium
GCGCGATCAGAAGCGGATTGGCATCGACGATGTGCACCGCAAGCGCGCCGCGGAACGCCTGCATCACGCGCACGGCCCTCAGCGCATCTGCCATAAGCGTGCCACGTCCCGCGCCGAGTTCGATAAGATTGACGTGCGACGGCGATCCCATCTGTTGCCACACAACAGCAGCCCACAGCCCGATCAGCTCGCCGAACACCTGGCTGATCTCCGGCGCGGTGATGAAGTCGCCGTCACGGCCGATGGCGCGCTGCGTGCGATAGTAACCGTGCTCGGGGTCGTTGAGGCAAGCATCCATGTAGGCAGATACCGAGAGCGGCCCCGATGCCCGGATGCGCGCGGCCAGCTTATTTGCCAGCGGCGTGTCGCGTCGCAGCGTCGGATCGTACGCAGCCCCCATCATGCCACGTCCGCGGCCGATCGCGCCCGCGCTCGTTGTACAATGATGAAGCCCACAGCGATCATCGGCAACGAGTAGAGAATGCCCGCCGTCATGAAGCCCTTGGTCGCCCAGTGCGCATGGTCAGGTTCGCGGAACAGCTCACAGAACGCGCGCGCCATGCCATAACCGGCCGTGAACGTGCCTGCCACCAACCCCGGATGCTTGAAGGCGCCGCGCTTGTGGATCAGCCACCAGCACACGACGAACAGCGCGAGGCCTTCCAGCGAAGCCTCATAGAGCTGGCTCGGATGGCGCGGCATGTCCCCCGCTTCCGGATCGGGAAACACCATCGCCCACGACACGGTGCTCGGCCGCCCCCATAGCTCCGCGTTGATGAAGTTGGCGAGACGGCCGAACAGCAGCCCAAGCGGCGCCGCCGCTGCCGCCAGATCGAAGATCGCCATCGGCGCCGCCCCATGCTGGCGCGCAAAATAGTACACGGCCAACGCCGAGCCGAGGAAGCCGCCGTGAAACGACATGCCGCCCTTCCACACCTTGAAAATCTCCAGCGGGTTGGAGAAATAGTGCACCGGATTGTAAAACAGCACGTAGCCAAGCCGCCCGCCGAGAACGACGCCCAGTGTGATGTAGAGCAGCAGATCGTCGGTCTTGACCGCATCGACCGGCGCAGTGCTGCCCGGCCAGAGCCGCGGCGTATTCAGCATCTGCTTGATGTATTGCCAGCCGAGCAGCAGCCCGCACGCATACGCCAGCCCGTACCATTTCACCGAAATCGGCCCGAGCGACAGCGCCACCGGATCGATGGCCGGAAAAGGCAGCGTCAAAAATTCCATGGCGGCGATCCTTCGGCAGCCATCCCGGCGCGACCGGGCGTATCAGGTGCGCCCACCGGGGTGCTTCGTCGCGCCGCGTAGCAGAGTTGTTGCGGGATGGCCAGCGCGACCGCATATACTGCTGGCGATCGAGTCCAGCCAACGGAGCAACGCTATGCCACAGACATCATCCCGCATTTTCGACGACATCGCCAAGCTGATGCAGGGTGCAGCCGGTGCCGCCGACGGCATGCGCCGCGAGGTCGAGGGCGTCATGCGCGCCCAGGGCGAGCGCGTGCTCGGCGCCATGGATCTCGTGCAGCGCGAGGAGTTCGAGGCGGTCAAGGGGATGGCCATAAAGGCCCGCGACGAGAACGAGAAGCTTGCCGCTCGCGTAGCCTCCCTCGAAGCCGAACTGGCCCGCGCCAAAGGCTGACGGTTATTTCAAAGACCGACGATCACGCAACGGCTGCCGCGCGGCCCTTGCCTCAAATGATCGCGCCGGAACCTTCGGCAAGGCCTGAGCCGCCATAGAGCCACTGCACGCTGTCGTAGTAGTCCTCGGTCGTCATCGCCCGCATCATGGCGTTGCGCAGCGCCGCGTGGCCGCCGTCGGGATGATAGATGTGGTCGCCGATCATGCGCGACTGGATCTGGATGCGGGCCGTGCGGTGCACGCGCTTTTTTCGGTACTCTTCCAGCGCTGTCGCGATGTCATCTGTGTGCGCCGCCATCTCGTGGGCGAGGCAGACGGCATCTTCCATGGCCATGCAAGCGCCCTGCGCCATGTATTGCAACGTCGGATGCGCCGCGTCGCCCAGCAGCGCCACCCGCCCATCGACCCAGGTAAGCGTCGGATCGCGATCGCACAGCACCCATAGTTTCCAATCGCTGCCATGCTTGATGATCTGCTTGGCGCGATCGCAGATATGCTGAAACCCCTTCATCACCTCCTCGTGCGACACCGGCTTGCCGGCCACCGGCTCCGGCGCATGGTTGTGGCAGGTGACGACAAGATTGAAACTCTTCCCGTTCGACAGCGGGTAGTGGACGAGGTGACACTTCGGCCCGGCCCACAGCGATGCCGCATTCCAGCGCAGGTCCGCCGGCATCTGCTCGGTGGGAATAACTGACCGATACGTCGTGTGTCCGGTGACGCGAGGCGGCCCATCGCCGACCAACTGTGCGCGCACCTTCGACATCAATCCGTCGGCACCGATCAGCGCCGCGCCTTCAATTTTGCGACCGTCCTTCAAAACGGCATGGACGGTCTCGCTGGTCTGCTCGTAGCCCACCACCTCATGCGACGTGCGTAAGTCCACCAGCGGGTTCGCGCGGCAGGCCTTCAGGAACACGCCATGCAGGTCGCCGCGATGGATCACCGCGTAGGGGTTCTTGAAACGCTTGCGGAACGGCTCGTCGAGAGGAACCGTCGCAATGTCCTCGCCTGTCATTGCATCCATGAGCCGCAAGGCGTCGACATAGACAGCCATTTTGCGCGCGGCGTCCCCCACGCCGAGATAGTCGAACGCATGGAACGCGTTCGGGCCGAGCTGGATGCCGGCGCCGATCTCGCCCAACTCCGCGGCCCGCTCGAGAACCAGCGTTTTGACGCCCTTCTGCGCCAGCCCCATGGCGGTCGCGAGGCCACCGATGCCGCCACCGGCGATGAGAATGGGCAGGCTCATAGATACCTCCTGGCTGCACTGTGCGCGGCGATCCAATGACCATCGCATCTCGGCAACGCTTACCAACTTTTGGGCGCAGGTCCAGCGCAGGGTGTCCTGATCGGCGAACCCGGGCTTTGCGCCGCCGTCATTGCCCGGCGTCCAGCAAGGCCGGATCGATGGCGCCTTCCAGGCTGTCGAAATTCGCCTGCACAAAATCGATCAGCGCATCTGACGCAACTTTGGCGCCCCGGGTGTTGCGGTCGACAACCGCCACCACCAGCGCCAGGTGGCGATCGATGGTCCGCGAGAGGCCGGTCGCGCCGCCGAGATGCGTCAGATGCACATGCCCGACGCGGCGAAAAATCGTATGCAACGGCCGCAAGGTCCGATCCAGAAACGGCTCTGCCGCCGCATCCAGCAGGATTGCGTCGAGTTGGCGATCGTAGGTGTTGAATTCGGCCACATCCATGGCACGCCGCCGTTCGCGAAAGACCGCACCGAGCCGTAGCAGCCGGTTACGCTGGTTGGCGTCCAGTTTCTCGGTTGCAAGTTCCGCCACGAACCGATCCATCTCGCGGCGCAACTGCAGCAGACGGCGGTCGCGCTGCAGATCGATCGGACTGATCTGCAAGCCGTCGCGCGGACGAATACGGATCAACGTCTCGGCCGCCAGCCGGCGGACGGCCTGATGCACCGGCGTCCGTCCGAGTTGCACCAGATCCTGCAGCGCACTCGTGGTCATACTCGCGCCAGGTGCCACCCGACAATGGACGATCAGGTCCTCGATGCGGTCATAGGCGACGACGGCGAGGCTCTCGCCCACACGAAGCGGCCTCACCGCGGGCGCCCCGCGCGACGATCCCGCCGAAGGCCGCGCGCGCGGCTCGCGCGGTTTGGCCGTAACTGGGCGTTGAGGCTTGGAGGGCATCCGGTCACTTTCTGCTGATTTCCGCGCGACACTAACACTTGCGTTGCGTCGGTGTCTTGCGCTACACGTCACCCAGTGATATTTCACTGAATGTCAGTCGCATCGGGAGTGGCGGCCAAACGCCACCGATCGTTTGCAGGGTCCAGGGAGGACACAATGAGCCAAGGTCTGCGCAGGAAATTTCTGGCCGGCATCGCCGCAGGCGTGGCACTGGCGCCGTGGTTGATCGCCTCCGATGCCCGGGCGCAGGCAGCGGCCAAAACGACGATTACCTTTGCAGGCGTCACATTCTCGGAAGCTGGCCGTGGCGACAAGCTGCGCGCCTGGGTCGACAAGTTCAACAAATCCCAGGACAAGATCGAAGTCCAGTCGGTCGGCCTGCCGTTCGCGACGTTCGCCAACACGATGTTCACGCAGATGGGCGGCGGCGGCGGCCCCGATCTCATCCGCTTCGACACCATCGACTTCTACGCAGCCGTTCCCGCCGGACGCCTGTTGCCGTTCGACGATTACATCAAGGACGCCGATTACAAGTTCAGCGCGCCGAACGATTACTTGAAATCCAACGGCAAGCGCTACGGCATGGCGTTCGAGATCTCGAACTACGTCATGATGTATAACCCCGCCTTGCTCAAGGACGGCAAGGTCCCCGCAACCTTCGACGAATTGCTGGCGGTCACGAAAGCCGCGACCGGCAACGGTATCTTCGGCTATGCCTACCGCGCCACGATGGCGGAACGGAACGGCTTCTGGCAGGACTTGTGCAACTTCGTGTTCGGCTTTGGCGGCCGTTGGGGCGATGGCACCAACCTCACATTGAACAGCCCCAAGGTTGTCGAGGGCATCGCCGCCTACAAGCGGATGTATGAGAGCGGCGCCATCCCCAAAGGCGCCGACGCCGCCACCTACCGCCGCATGTTCTGGGAAAGCAAGGTTGCCATTGAAGTCGACAACGGCGGCGTCGCTGGCATATTCAACCAACAGGCACCTAACCTCGCGTTCATGGCCGCGCCATCGCCGTTCCCGACGCGCGCGCAAGGGCTGATCCTGGCGCCGCTCACGGTCAACGCCAACACCAAGAACAAGGACGCGGCATTCACCTTCATCAAGTGGGCCTTGCAGCCGGACAACCAGAAAGAGCTGCAGGACCTGCTCGGCGCATCGAGCGTCGCAACCGCCGTGCCGCGTTCGGCCGAAGACCTCGCAAAGAAACCGTGGCTCAAGGTCTATGACGACCAGACCGCCAATGCCGTGCCGCAACTCGTCCAGGGCTTCGAGGTTCGCACGCCGGAGCTGCAGCAGATCATCATCGAACAGGTGCTGAAAGTGCTGCAGGGCGGCATGGACCCGCAAAAGGCCATGGACGAAGCGCAGGAACTCGGCCTCGCGAAGATGAAGAAGTAAGTGCGCATCGTCCGCACTCCCGGTGTCCTCTTTGCGTGGCACCGGGAGCGCGACATGCACGCGCGCTTGCACTGCGCTATACCTCAATTCAACGCGAGTTCTGGTCGTGAAAACGTCAGTCGACAATTTTTTCAAGGATCAATGGCTGCCCTATGCGTTCATGGCGCCGGTGTTCCTTTACCTTGTATTATTCGACTTCATCCCGCTGTTGAATGAACTTTACCTGAGCTTCACGTCAACGTCGCTGCTGTCGCCGCGCCAGCACACTTGGGTCGGCTTGGACAACTATCGCGAACTATTCCGCTCGTCGGACTTTATCCACGCCATCTGGATCACCACGATCTACACGCTGGCCTGCGTCGCCCTCGCGCTCGGCATCGGGCTTGGCGCGGCCATCTTGATGGACAGCCCCTTCGTTGGCCGCGGCGTCGCCCGCGCGCTGGTGACGTTGCCGTGGGCTGCGCCGCCCGTCGCCGTGGCGCTTATCTTCACGTGGATTTATAACGCCCAGTACGGCGTTTTCAATTTTGCGCAGAAAATGCTGGGCTTCGACGCCTTCGAGAATTGGCTCGACACGCCGCAGCGCGCGCTGATGGCCATTCTGATCGCCACCATCTGGCAGATTTTTCCGTTCGCATCCGTAGTGATCCTGTCGGCGCTGCAGGGCGTGCCCAAGGAACTACGCGAAGCTGCCGCCATCGATGGCGCCGGGCGCTTCGCCATTTTCCGGGCCGTCGTCTGGCCGACGATCTTGCCGACCGTCATGATCCTCGGCCTGTTCATAACGATCTGGTCGTTGCGCCGCTTCGATCTCATCTGGCTTTTGACGCAAGGCGGACCGATCGGGGCGACCAACACGCTTGTGATCGAACTCTATCGCAAAGCCTTCGTCTATCGCGATCTGGGGGCCGGCGCCGCTGTCGGCATGATCGGCCTCGCTGTAGCCCTCGTCATCACCGTCATCCACGCGCGCGTGAGCAGTCGCCTCGAGGCGGAGAACAAGTAAGTGATGTCTGCTCTCCCCAACGCCCTGCGGATAACGACGGTTCTCGCGCTGCTCGTACTGGCGGGCTTCCCCTTCTATTGGATGTTCGTTACGTCGCTGACGCCGTCGTCACAACTGTTCGCCTCAACGCCCCAGTTCTGGCCGGTCTGGAGTGAGGCGGGCGTCTACCGCGAAGCCTTCCAGAAGATCCCCGTCGCCACGTGGCTGCTGAATTCGCTGATCGTTGCGGCCGGCACCACCATCCTGGCGCTTTCGATCGCGCTCTTTCCGGCCTACGCCCTGTCGCGCTTCAAATTTGCCGGCAAGGGCGTGATGGGCTTGTCTTTGTTTGCGACGCAAATGCTGCCGGAGGCGATGCTGGTCGTGCCGCTCTATGCGCTGTTTGGCCAGTTCAACCTGCTCAACACCTTGACCGCACTCATCCTCGCCAACACCGCCTTCACCGTGCCCGTCGTCGTCTGGATCCTGAAAGGCGCCATCGACGGCGTGCCGGAAGAAATCGAGGAAGCCGCGCGTATCGATGGCTGCTCGCCGGCAGGCATCGTCTGGCGGATCATCCTCCCCCTGATCGCGCCGACGCTGGCGGCAGCCTCCGTCATCGCCTTCTTCCACGGCTGGAACGAGTACGTCTTCGCCCAGACGCTGGTCTCCAGCGAGAGCTTGCGCACCGCGTCCGTGGGGCTCGCTGGCTTCGTCGGCGAACTGTCGACGCCGATCCACACCGTCATGTCGATTGCCGTGATCTATACCGTGCCCGCCATCATCTTCTATCTCTTCGTCCAAAAATACGTGGTCGGCGGCATGACCGCCGGCGGCGTCAAGGGCTGACACCCGAGGTCCCGCACCGATGAAAATTACATCGATCGAAACGCTCCGCACCGCCGAGTTCGCCAACGTGCTGTGGGTGCGCGTGCACACCGACGCGGGCATCATCGGCCTTGGCGAAACGTTTTATGGTGCGGGCGCGGTGGAAGCACATATCCACGACACGCTCGCCGGCCGTCTACTCGGAAAAAACCCGCTCCACATCGAAGCACTGCATCGCGAGATGCTCAACCTGCCCATGGCGCAATCGTCGACGGGCGTGGAATATCGCGCCGCCTCCGCTCTCGACATTGCCTTCTGGGACACTTTCGGCAAGGTCTGCAAACAGCCCGTGCATCAGATGCTGGGCGGGCTCTGCCGCGATCGTCAGCGGGTTTACAACACATGCGCCGGCACCTCCTACGTCCGTTCCAACAACATCCGCCCGGTGTCGAACTGGAACATGGGTGCGAGCGAAGGCCCTTACGAAGATCTCGACGGTTTCATGAACCGCGCCGATCAGCTCGCCGAAAGCCTGCTCGAAGAGGGCGTGACGGCGATGAAGATCTGGCCGTTCGATCCCGCCGCCAACGAGAACCAGGGCTGCCATATCACAGTCGAGCAATTGAAGAAGGCGGTAGAGCCGTTCGAGAAGATCCGCCGCGCCGTCGGCGACAGGATGGAAATCATGGTCGAGTTCCATTCGCTCTGGAACCTGCCGATGGCCATGAAGATCGCCAAGATCCTCGAGCCCTACAAGCCGACCTGGTACGAAGACCCCATCCGCATGAACTCCCCGCAGGCGCTCGCCGAGTACGCGCGCTCCACCGACGTGTGGGTCTGCGCCAGCGAGACGCTCGGCTCGCGCTTTCCCTATAAGGACATGCTCGATCGCGACGCCATGCACGTGGTGATGGTCGATCTGTGCTGGAGCGGCGGGCTCACCGAAGGCCGCAAGATCGCGGCGATGGCTGAGACCTATCATCGCCCGTTCGCACCGCACGATTGCATCGGACCGGTTGGCTTTATCGCTGGTATCCACGCGTCTTTCAGCCAGCCGAACACGCTCATCCAGGAAAGCGTCCGCGCCTTCTACAAGGGCTGGTACAACGAACTCGTCACCACCATGCCCACCATCAAGGACGGCTACGTCTATCCGATGGACGGCTATGGCCTCGGCGTCGAACTGCTGCCTGCCGTGTTCGAACGCAAAGATCTGTCCGTCCGTCGCTCGACGCTGTGAGGCAACCCATGACATCGAAATTGTTCAGCCTCACTGGCAAAACTGCGCTTATCACCGGCTCGGCGCGCGGCCTCGGGCTGGCGATAGCCGAAGGCCTTGCCGCGGCGGGGGCGCGCGTCATCATCAACGGTACGACGGAGACCGGCGTCGCCACTGCCATGTCTTCGCTTCGTGAGAAGGGCTATCAGGCCGACGCCGCCGCGTTCGATGTGACCAATGAGGCAGCTATAACTGACACGTTCGCACGCTTCGACGCCACCGGGATCGCCATCGATATCCTCGTCAACAATGCCGGCATCCAGTTGCGCAAGCCCATGGTCGAGCTCACAACTGCGGAATGGCAGAAAGTGCTCGACGTCAATCTCACCAGTGCCTTCGTCATCGGGCGAGAAGCCGCCAAGCGCATGATCCCGCGCGGTCACGGCAAGATCATCAACATCGGCTCGCTGACCAGCGCGCTCGCTCGCGCAACGGTCGCGCCCTACACGGTGGCCAAGGGTGGCATCAAGATGCTGACGCAGGCGATGGCGGCCGAGTGGGCGGCGTCTGGCATCCAGGCCAACGCCATCGGCCCCGGCTACATGATCACGGACATGAACCAGGCGCTCATCGACAACCCCACGTTCGACGCCTGGGTGAAGGGCCGCACGCCGTCGAAGCGGTGGGGCAAGCCGGAAGAACTGATTGGCACCGCGGTGTTTCTGGCGTCCGATGCCAGCACCTACGTCAACG
>JANYHP010000166.1 GCA_025359005.1 Hyphomicrobiaceae bacterium
CCAGCGCCAGCATGCCAGCGGTGCAATCGGCCACTGCAGCGGCGACGGACCTTGGTCTGCCTGTCATGGTTCGACATCCCTGCCCAGGCTGCCGGAAGAACACGTGCAATGTCAGCCGCCCCGTCGCTGGTCGGACCTGCCAACGTCGATGAGCGTGGATCGGCACGCGCACCGCTTTGCCCGCCGACGCCCCGCCGACACCCTCGACAGGCCTGCCCCGCCGCGCTATAAACCGGCCTTCCCCATCAGGGACGCCCTTTCAGGGCTGCACGAACGTGCGGCGGCGCTTGCGCTGTCCGGCTCTGTTCCTCTGCCAAAATATGATGTCCAATCAAGGAATTAAGAATCATGAACATCATCCAACAGCTCGAGCGCGAGCAGATGGACGCCGTACTCGCAAAGCGCAACGTGCCGGCGTTCAGTCCGGGCGATACCGTCAAGGTGATGGTCCGCGTGATCGACGAAGTGATCATCGACCCCAAAGCCAAGAACACCGGCAAGGAAAAGCCCAAGCAGGCCGCCGAGCGCCTGCAGGCCTATGAAGGCCTCGTGATCGCGCGCTCCGGCGCCGGCATCAACGAAAGCTTCACCGTCCGCAAGATCAGCTACGGCGAAGGCGTCGAGCGCGTGTTCCCCATCTACACCCCGTTCATCGCCGAAATCGAAGTCATCCGCCGCGGTGCCGTGCGCCGCGCCAAGCTCTACTATCTGCGCGGCCGCCGCGGTCGTGCCGCCCGCATCTTCGAGCGCACGGATGCGCGCGCCAAGAAGCTCAACGCCGCCTTCAAGGGCTTCAAGAAGCCGAAGGGTGAAACCGACAACCTGGCCGCCATCAACGGCGTTACACCGGAGATCGCCGCCCGCCTGCACGGCATCGGCGTAATCAAGTACGAACAGATCGCCAACTTCTCGGGCGACGACATCATCAACGTCGACGAGACGCTGAACCTCAAGGGCGGCATCGAGGCCAACAACTGGGTCTCGCAGGCGCGCGATTTGCTGACCGCAGCAGATGCCGCAGCCGCACCCACCGAAGAAGCCAAGGCGTAAGCCAACGGGTCAGCGTTGCAAATCCGAGAACGGCGCTCCCATCGGGAGCGTCGTTTTTGTTTGTGTCGCCCTCACGATGACTGGCGGGATCTGAGAGCGGCGAGGGCTGCGGGCGTGTCGATGTCGGCGTGGATACTGATATCGGCAGCGATCTCGACGACCTCGTCGGCATGCAGGCCGAGCAGATGACGGGCGCCGGTGTCGCCGGACACTGCCGCCATCGCGGAAAAATGCGCGCGCGCCCAGAGCACCGGATTGCCACGCTTTCCACCCGCAATGGGCAGAACGATCGTCCGGCCGTCCGTGGGGGCGAAGGCCGCGATCATGCGATCGATGAGACCAGCATCAATCTCAGGCATGTCGCCAAGCATGACGAATGTGCCGCCGACAGTCGCAGGCAGACTTGCAAGACCAGCTTTCAGTGACGTCGAGAGACCGGCGGCGAAATGCGGATTGTCCACGACGACGACATCGAGACCGGAGAGTGCGGCGCGCACGCGCTCGGCCTGATGGCCAACGACGACGTGCACGGGCCGCGCACTGGACGCCATCGCCGTCTCAACGACGCGGCGCACGATCGGCGTGCCACCGATGGACGCCAACAGCTTGTTCTCAGGCCCCATGCGGGTCGAGCGACCGGCTGCAAGCACCAGCGCTGCGATGGCTGGCGCGTGGCGCGTCCTGGTCTGCACACCAAGGCGCGGCTGGGGACGGCTGTCGATTTCCTGCAGCAGTCCGCCAAGGCCCATGCCGGCGATATCAGCCGACGTTATGGCGACGCCGGCGAGCGTGCGTTCCAGCACCCAGTCGAAGCCATTGAGCTTGAGCGACGCGGCACAACTGGGCAGGCCGATGACGGGCGTATCGCCAAGGCGGCCAAGCAGCAACAGGTTGCCGGGGTCGACGGGCATACCAAGGCGCTCAATGGCGCCACCGGCCGCCACAAGCCCGGCCGGAATAACATCCGCACGATCGACGATGGCCGACGCCGCGAAGATGAGGATCGGCGAGAGCTTTTGGGCCATGAGATCCAGGATCGCGTCGCCGACGGCGGCGGTCGTGTGAGCGACGGTGCGGGTCGCCTCGATGCTGCAGCCCAGCGCCGCAAGGCGGGTCGCGACGGCGTCTCGACGGCGCGCGAGAACCTGCGGCTTGGTGCCAGCGAACGCGGTGAGAATGAGCCCGACCCGGTGGGGATGAATAGGAGCCATGGCGACGATGCCGGAGGTGGTTTCCGCAGCGCGGGCGAGAACGGCTTCGGGCACGGCAAAGGGGATGATCTTGACGGTGGCCAGCATCTGGCCGGCGGTAACGCGCGTGTTGGCCGCAACCGTCGCCAGCGTGATGCTCTCGTCGAGCCCGTTGAGGCGAGCAAGCGCTGCGGCATCGATCAGGGCGAGGCCATCGACGGTCGCAAATATGTTGGCGCGGCCCGTGAAGGCGGCGGCGACGCGCGTGCCAGCGCCAGCAACCATCGCGGCGATGCGAGCGGCGGCGGCATCTTCGGCCACATCGTCAGCGGCCAATCGGGCACCGATGACGGCGGCGTGGCCGGCCGCGCGAAGACGGGCAATATCGGCGACTGTCAGCGCGCGTCCCTTCTTCAGGGTGCGATCGCCGACGCGGGTGGAGTGGGCAAGGATGATGCCCAGCGCATCGTCGAGGGAGATGGAGCCAAAGTGCATGGGCGCGAACGGTATCCGGTATGGCGACACGAGACGAGCATAGCACAATTTTCAGCCCCGCGAGAGGCACGGGCTCAGTCGTGCCGCCGCAACCGCGCTCTTCCAACGCTGAAACAATTCCGCATCTCGATGGACTGCAAAGCGCAGGATCAGGGGATCGTCATAGCCGGCTGCAGACGGCCGTCTTCTGCGCCGATTGCGCACGCGCCAGACCGACGCTATCGAGAGCCAGATAGCGAAACAACACGATGCCTTTGCTCGTTGGCGGTTCGACAACTGGCAGTGATTGATGCTGGGCCGGAATCGCTGAACGACGCGCGGCATCGGCGATGATGAAGGCCACTTTCCCGCCGACGGCTTGGCGATCATTCATCACATGGAAGTTGTCACTGTTGGCTGCGTAGAGCGCGACGGACCAGTAGTCCGGCGATGGTGTACCGGAAATCAACACCGGGCCGGCGCTGATGTCGAACACGCACGTTGTGTAGACGAGGTCTGGGCTGGGCTTGACGATGGTCCGCGATTGGTCCGTCGGCAGCAAGGTCGAAAACGGCGCATTTGTTCCACCTGCTTGCTGTGCAATGCGCGACATCGCGACCCTCATGACGACATGCGGTGTCGCTATGAAGGTGGCGACGTGGGCGACAACGGCCACAGCCAGAACCGCGCCGATCGCTTTCGTCAAACCACTCATGACCAGCACTCCCCGACCTGCTTGATCTGCGGCAGCATCGCAGCCCTGGGATCGCGCGCAATGTCAGCACCAGGATTGTACAGACGGAGGAGCAGATTGAATCCACCTGCGTCCCCGGTTGGCAGCCAGTTTCCAGGACGCTGGCGCGGTCCAAGCGCGAGTGCAAAGCGACCGTCAGCGTCGGGGCGCGCAGACTTGTTATTGAATGAGAACGTGCCGGCAGCATTGGGGATGAGAAAATTGTCGTCGGCATAAGCCGTGACGCTCCACCATCGCGCGTCGATAGTCTTTCCAATCACGTCGTAGTCACAGCGCGCTTGCAACGGGCGACCGGCATCGTCGTGCGTCGCAACGAAATAAGTTGTCTCACCACGATTGAGAGCCAACAGGCCGGTAAGGGCTACATACGTTCGGGTATACATGTCCGCATCCGTACCGCCCGTTGCCAACGACGTTCTCCATGGGCCGATCGAGACCTGCCCGCGGTCGGTGTTCAGACTGAGGGCACCGCTCGACAACACACGGGCGGGCACGACGCCGAGCGCAACTCCGGCAGCGCAGATACCGAACCAGCGCAGGATTATCTTGACTGTGCCCATGCCTCAGCTCCGCCCGATGTTCTCGACACGGGCCGATTGGCCCCCAGCAATCGAGCGCGGCAGCACAACGTGTCGTGCAAAGTCCGTCACCGTCGCCAGCGCCTCGCGCCCCTCAGGCAACAACCTGACGAAGATCGGCCAGACATGCGGCAGCCGATCTCGCAGCACGACCTCGACGCTGACACCGGCCGCCTTGGCCCGCTCAGCCAGGCGCACGGTATCGTCCAGCAAAATCTCATGCCGACTGGCAAACAGCAACAGCGGCGGCAGCCCCGCAAGATCAGCATAGAGCGGCGAGGCGCGGGGATCTCGCGGATCGGCCCCCGCCAGGTAAAGAGCCGCTCCGGCCCGTGTGCCCTTGGGCGTGAACATCGCGCATGATTTTGCGTTGGCTTCCACCGAAGCACCGGTGATGGCGAGATCCGTCCAGGGCGAAAACGCGACGATCGCAGCCGGCGCCTTCACTCCAGTGTCGCGCGCCCACAGCGCCGTAACCAGCGCGAGCCCACCGCCCGCGGAATCTCCCGCGAGCACGACTTTGGCGGCAGGATACTGCGTCACCAACCACCGGTAAGCCTGCGTCGCATCCTCGACAGCGGCCGGGAACGGATGCTCTGGGGCCAATCGATAGTCGAGACCAAACGCCGGCCCTTCGAAGGCTTTCGCCATGCCAATAATGACCTGTCGATGCGTTTTCGGCGAGCCGAAGAAGTAGCCGCCACCATGCAGATAGAGCACCACCGTCGCTGGTGCTTCTGATCGCGGCGCCGCCCGATCGATAACGTCGAAACTCAGGCCACCGTCAGTTCGCAGTTCTTCGACCCGCATGCCAGCCGGCACCAGCAGCGCACCCGTTGGGGGGCGCCGGGTGGTCGCGCGCACGCGTTCGAGGTCGATCGGCTTGTTGCCATGACGCTTCAGCGACCACCGGAAAAGGCCGCTCAGCGCCCAGGATTGCCAGCTGACCATCACGCATCCCCGCCCTTAATTTTTCCGGCCAGCTTGTCGATGCTGCGCGCAATGCTGGCCCAATAGGTGCCTGGCTTCAACCGCTGCAGCAAATCCATGCGTCGCGCATCGCGGCCGATAAGAATTCGCGGCTCGTTCCTCTCGATGCCTTGGATAATGCGGACTGCGGCGGCATCTGGCGCGGTAATCGCCATGTGCTTGAAGCGGTCGAGCGATTCCGCGCGGCGTAGATTGTCGGTCATGTGCGCGCCATCACGCGAATTGTTGGCGACGTTGGTCGCAACGCCACCTGGATGCACGACGGAAAGGCGGACGGAACTCTTGGTCAATTCCAGCTCATGACGCAACGATTCAGAAAAGCCGCGCACCGCAAATTTCGACGCAGCGTACGCAGTCTGTCCCGGCGGCGCGATGATGCCGAAGATGCTCGACAGATTGACGATGTGCGCCTCTCGCTGCTCTTTGAGGTGCGGCAGGAACGCGCGCGTGCCGTGCACGACACCCCAGAAATTGATGGCCATCAGCCATTCCATGTCTGCCTGGGAAATCTCATGAAACCGCCCGAGCAAGGCGACGCCGGCATTGTTGACGACGATATTGAGACGCGGGTGGCTGGCGATTGCGGCCTTGGCGAGATCTTCGATCTGGCGCGGTTCTGCGACGTCGACGAGATGAACCGAGACCTTTTGCCGATACGCGCCCTTGATCTCTGCAGCGACCGCCTGCAACCCCGCTTCATCGCGATCCGCCAACGCGAGATCGCAACCGCGGGCGGCGAGTGCGAGGGCCAACGCGCGGCCGATTCCGCTGGCAGCACCGGTGACGACGGCGGCCGAACCGCGGATCGTTGTCATGCAAAACCACCCTTGAAAAGTGATGCGTCACGCATCGTGGCCGCGCCTGCTGTGAGTTCGTGTCCGCCGTCATGTACAGTTCAGTCACGGGGTCATCCAGAAGATGTCTCCGAGAGGTCAAAACCACGCAACCGCGGTTTGTGATTCCGGGGGGCTAAAGCGCTTTCACCAGGTCAAACCAAGTGGCCAACGCTTCAAGACGCCGCCGATCAGCGGCCATTCAATAGATCGCAAGAAATATTTACAACCCCAGGGCACGCAGTTGAAGATCAAACAGGCAGACCGCATGTCGCTCGGCGCAATCAACCGTCTGTATCGTGGCGAGAGCATCATGCAAGGTTACCGGACAGCACCACCGAAAAAATTGAACGCGCGTTTGCAATCCAACGATGCCCCCGCGACGTGAGTGTGGTGCGACAATGGTCGCCGAGCATTGCTCCCGGTTGCGCGCTGGAGCAACACAGCAAAGCTCGGGCGCGGATTAATTTAAACGGCATTCTGATCTCCGCCGTCGCGGTATGGCCAAGGTCGATAGGTCTCTTGAAAGGCCTGCTCTCTCGTGCCAGCCGGGGCAGGCAGGTCACGCGATAACACGAACAATTTATCAAGCCCTGGGCTTTGCTCCCTCGACGGCCGTTCGGTCTGCCGCGTATCGGTAGTGGGTACGCAGC
>JANYHP010000210.1 GCA_025359005.1 Hyphomicrobiaceae bacterium
CCTCGATCAGGTCCGCTCGGTGATGGAGCGCATTCCAGTACGATCCGTCAATCTCGGCACCGGCGAGAACGGTATGCATCCCGAGTTCCCCGCACTGCTCGACTATCTGCGCCACCAGCCGGTCAAGCTGACGATGACGTCCAATGGCTACTCGGTGAAGGCGGTACCCGACGCCGACCTTGCCGCCTTCAAAGACATAGAGTTCTCGCTCGATTATCCGACCAAGGCCGAGCAGGATGGCCAGCGCGGTGAAGGCAACTGGGACCTGCTGCACGAACAAGCCGCGCGCTGCAAACGGCTCGGCGTGCCGGTGACATTCATCGCCGTCATGATGCAATCGAACTATGATCGGCTATCCGAAATCGCGACGATCGCCAAGACATTTGGCGCAGCGCTGCGCATCAATGTCTATCAGTCCGTGCGCTCGGATAAGTACGCGCTCACGTACGATCAGTATTGGGATGGCTTCGAGGCCCTGTTCGCAAAGACTGACGTAATCGCCATCGGTGAGCCGCTGGTCCGCGCCATGGCTGGCCTCCCACCGCGCACCGGTGGCTGTGGCGTCGGCACTGTGCGTGTGACGCCGCGAGCGACTGTGCAGCCGTGCGTGTATTGGCCGGGCAATGGCGCCCCGTTGGACGTGCTGTTGGAAACCGGCCCGGAGGTGGTGCAGACGCCGTCCTTCGTTGATGCGCGTTCGGTGCCGCAAGCGTGCCAGAGTTGCGACTATCTGGCGGCGTGTCGCGGCGGCTGCAGCGGGCGGCGGCGGCTCATGGGCGCGCTGTCCGAACCTGATCCTTACTGCCCCATCATCCAGGGTAAGCCTCGCAAAATAAGCATCCGTATGGCTGAGACGCGCGAGATGCCGAAGCTCGAAAGCGCCTGCACGACGATCGTCACGGCGCGCTCTGTCCATGACTGACGCTTGGAGTGCGGCGCACGTACCGCCCATCTTGGCCGGCAAGTGTGCCGATGAACCGTCCGTGTTCACGGCGGACAATCTGCTGCGCGAAGCACGACGACAAAAGCAGTTGCCCGCCGCCGCAGTTCCGAGCGTCTGCGTGCTCGATCCCGACGGCGATATCGTGCGCCATCTCGTCGCCACTCAACGTGTAACGCGCGATCCGGGTTGGGCCTGCTATCACACCGACCTCTGGCGCACGACCATCGACGATCTGGAATTCGGCATCATCGGGTGTGCCGTCGGCGCATCGTTTGCGGTGCTGCTGGCTGAGCAGCTGTTTGCCAGCGGCTGTGGCCTGCTCATCAGCATCACGTCGGCGGGCCGGCTCGTTGAATTGCGGCCGCCACCCTATTTCGTATTGATCGATCGCGCGCTGCGCGATGAGGGCACCAGCTACCATTACCTACCGCCGTCCGAGTACGCCTCAGCCGACGCATCCCTCGTCGAGCTTGCAGCCGAAGCGTTGAAACCGTTGCGCGTCCAAATCGAGCGCGGCGGCAGCTGGACGACAGATGCCCCATTTCGCGAGACAGCCAAGCAAATCGCTGCCATGACCGAGAAGGGTCTTCTTGCAGTCGAGATGGAAGCTGCTGCGCTCTATGCGTTTTCGGCGGCGCGACAAAAGCCCGTCATTTGCTTCGCCCATGTCACCAATCAGATGGCGCAGATCGATGGTGACTTTGAAAAAGGTGCGATGGGCGGAGCCACAGCCTCGCTCACTGTCGTCGCAGCCGTCGGCAGAGCATGGAGGAGACCAGTGTTCCGGCGCTGACATTTGCTTCCCTTCGCGGCATGTTGGTGAGCAAATGTCAGCGCCATAAGGAACACTAGCAACATTAGGTTTCTAGAGCATTTTCCACCAAAGTGGACACCGGTTTGGTGCAGAAAATGCGACAAACAAAGGGCTAGAGCGCTTTCCTCGATCCAAACCAAGTGGAAAGCGCTCTAGTGCAGCTTTTGCATCTGACGTTTGGTCACCAGTCTTGCCGCAAACGGGTACCAAACGTCAGATGCGCTGCACTAGGAGCCCGAATTTGCTAGCGCATAGTCACGCCACTGCCGGCATGACTAAGCGCTGCTTGATCACCGCAGACTTGAATACCATCAATGACACGCGGATTTTCAGGTTCCTATTCAGACCTTCCCACAGCGCGGGCAAGTTTTCGGATGACAGGCTCGGCAGCGGGCTTTACCGCATGACGGGCACACTTGCCCCGCCGTGCTGGTGACATGCAGGTTCTCGTCGCAAAC
>JANYHP010000211.1 GCA_025359005.1 Hyphomicrobiaceae bacterium
AATGTGCTGCCCGACCGGCTGCCGCAATATGTGGAATTGTCCGATGGGGGCGTCCGCAATGGCTTCACAGTCAAGATCCTGAACAAGCTGCATGAGCGGCGGACGATGCACGTCTCGGTACGCGATTTGCCGGGCGCAAAAATCTCGGTGCTGGGGTTCGCCGACGGCACACCGGCGGATATCGTGATTGCAACCGACGACCTGCGCGAAATGCGCGTGTACGTGACGGTGCCGCCGCGGGAAATGAAGGTGCTGCAGGCGCCATCACAGCCCTTTTCCATCGTCATCACCGATCAGCAGTCGGGAACGCAGACGACACGACATACGTTGTTCCAGTCGCCAGCCGCGAAACATTAAGAGGGCCTCATGTCGAGCGAACCGAAAACCGCAACCGCCACCACGCACGGGCTGGATGGGCGGCGCGTGTTGATGATGCTCGTCGGGTTTTTCGGCACCGTCTTCGCCGTCAACTTCTACTTCGCTTACGCCTCGATCAGCACCAACACCGGCCTCGTCGCCGAGGAGCCCTATGTCAAGGGGCTCGGCTACAACAAGCGGATCGCCGCGTCCGACCGGCAGGCGGGTCTGCATTGGACCGCCGACCTCGGCGTCACGACGGCAGGCGCCGTGGACCTGATGTTGCGGGATGCGGCGGGCGAGCCGGTGCGTGGCCGCGTTGTCGCGCTCAACATCGGGCGGCCGGCGACCGAGCGGTTCGACCGCGCGCTGGTGCTCGCCGAGGCCTATCCGGGCATCTATTCGGCGGCCACGTCGGGGCTCGAGCCGGGCAACTGGGTGGTTGATGCCGAGGTGCGTTCGGCGCGTGGCGGCGAAACCGAGTTCCGGTTGAGGAGGCGGCTGTGGCTCAAACAATGACGCTGTCGGTGGCGCGCGCAGGCAGCGTTGTGCCACGGCCGAGTGCCAAGGGCGCGCTGGCGGCCACCACGCTGGCCGTCGAGAACATGCACTGCGGCAACTGCATGCGCACGGTGGAAACGACGCTCGCGGCGCTGCCCGGCGTGGCGAGTGCGCGGGTCAACCTGTCGGCCAAGCGCGTCTCGATCTTGAGCGAGGGCCAGGGCGATGCTCCCGGGCGCGTCGAGCCGTTCATTGCCGCGTTGGCCGCGAAAGGCTTCAGGGCGACAGTGCTGGCCGACCCAGCGGCAGCCGTAGAAAAAAGCCAGGGCCAGTTCGATTATCTCAAGCGGCTGGGTGTCGCGGGCTTTGCCGCCGCCAACATCATGCTGCTGTCGGTATCGGTGTGGAGCGGCCACGGCAGCGATATGCCGGCGTCTCAACAAACGCTGTTTCATTGGCTCTCCGCGCTGATCGCGGTGCCGGCGGTGGCCTATGCGGGGCAGCCGTTTTTCTCATCCGCGCGGGCGGCGCTGGCGGCCGGCCGGCTCAACATGGATGTGCCCATTTCGCTCGGCGTGCTGCTGGCGACTGGGATGAGCCTGTTCCAGACCCTGCGCGGCAACGAGCAGGTTTATTTCGATGCGGCGGTGACGCTGTTGTTTTTCCTGCTGGCGGGGCGGGCGCTGGACCAGAGCGTGCGCGCGCGGGCAACGAGCGCGGCAGAGAACCTGCTGGGGCGCCGCGCCATCGCGGCGGCGGTGGTGGGCGCCGATGGAACCGTGCAGCGTGTGGCGGTGGCGGCGATCGAGCCGGGCATGCGGCTGCTGATTGCGGCGGGCGAGCAGATCCCGGTCGATGGGCGCTTGCTCGCGACGACGGCGTCGATCGACGAAAGCATCGTGACGGGCGAGAGCTTGCCGCGGCTGGCGATCAGTCGCGACGTCGTGCATGCGGGCACGATCGCGCTGACAGGGCCATTCGAAATCGAAGCGGTGGCCGCAGCCGACAATAGCCTCGTCGCCGGCATCGCGCGACTGATGCAGACGGCCGAGCAGGCGCGCGGCCGCTACGTACGGCTGGCAGACCGGGCCGCACGGCTCTATGCGCCGGCGGTGCACATTCTGGGCGCTGCCACGTTTGTCGGCTGGATGCTGGCCGGCGCCGGCTGGCATGGCGCGCTGACCAATGCGATTGCGGTGCTGATCATCACGTGTCCGTGCGCGCTGGCGCTGGCGGTGCCTGTGGTGCAGGTGGTCGCGACATCGCGACTGTTCAGGAGCGGCATTGTGCTCAAGTCGGCGGACGCCCTGGAGCGACTGGCTGAAATCGACACCGTGGTGCTCGACAAGACGGGCACGTTGACGCTCGGGCGGCCGGAGCTGCGTCCTGGCTCAGGCGTCGATGATACGGTGATCACGCGGGCGGCGGGGCTGGCGATCGGCAGCCGTCACCCTTATGCGCAGGCCATGGTGCGGGAAGCCGCCAAGCGCGGCTTGGCACCAGTGATGATGACGGATGTGCGCGAACAGCCTGGAGCAGGCGTGACCGCACTCTGCGAGGGCCGCGCGCAGCGGCTTGGTTCGGCCGCGTTCTGTGGCGTCGCCGATGGTTCTGCGGCCGACGGACAATCGCTGTATTATCGCGATGGCGCGGGCGCTGTCGTGGCGTTGCCGGTGGGCGATGCCTTGCGCTCGGACGCTTCGGCAGTCGTGGCCGCGTTGCAGGCCAAGGGCCTCGCGGTCGAACTCCTGTCGGGTGACACGGCGGCGGCGGTTGCGGGCATCGCCGAGGTGCTGCACATCGACACGTGGCAAGCGACGCAGCGCCCCGAGCAGAAGATTGCGCGGCTCGAGACCCTGAAGGCTGACGGCCGCCACACGCTGATGGTCGGCGACGGACTGAACGACGCGCCGGCTCTCGCGGCGGGGCATGCCTCTTTGTCGCCGTCGAGTGCCACCGATATCAGCCAGATGGCGGCGGATGCCGTGTTCCAGGGCGACCGGCTGAAGCCGATCCTGGCGTGCCTCGCGGTGGCCAAGGCAGCCCGGCGGCGGGCTCTGGAGAATTTCGCGATCGCCATCGGCTACAACGCGCTGTTCGTGCCGCTTGCCATGGCCGGCCGGGTGACGCCGCTGATCGCTGCGCTCGCTATGTCCGGGTCATCGATCGCGGTGACGCTGAATGCCCTGCGGATCAGTGGGGCCGAAACGGAGGGGTCGTCATGACCGCGCTCGCCTGGCTCGTTCCCGTCGCACTCGCCCTCGGTGGCCTGGGGCTCGCCGCCTTCCTGTGGTCGCTCAAAAGCGGTCAATACGACGACCTGGAGGGGGCCGGGTGGCGCGCCCTCGACGACGAGGCGCGGCCAGTGGCGGTGCCCGTTCAAGGGCCGGGCGCGCTGCCTGTCGAGCAGCAAGCGGGGCGCCCATGACGATCGAGAAAACCACCGGTGGAACTGGCGCGGGGAACGCCGGCTCGACACCGCCTTCGCAGGCGCAGGCGGGAGTTCTCCCGACGCCGCGACTGGTGCCCTTCGATGCGCCGTGGGCGTGGCTCGCCGCCGGTTGGCGCGATCTGTGGACACAGCCGGTGTTGAGCCTCGGCTATGGCGCAGCGTTTGCCGCCGCCGCCGCCGGGATTGCTTTGGGCCTCGCACAGATGGAGGTGCACGCCCTGTTCCTCGCGCTCGCGGGTGGGTTCATGCTGGTCGGGCCGTTGGCGGCAGGCGGCCTCTACGAGGTGAGCCGGCGGTTAGGCTTGGGGCAGAGCGTGTCGTTTTCGGATATGGTCCGCGCCGGCGTCGCCTCGCGCGGGCAGTTGCTGTTTTTCGGTGGGCTGCTGACGTTTGCATTCATGCTGTGGATACGCGTTGCGATTCTGCTGCTGGCGCTGTTTCTCGGCAGCACGGTGTTGCCGCCGCCGAGCCAGTTCATGCAGCTTTTGCTGTTCACGCCCTCGGGGCTCGGGCTCTTGATCGTCGGCTCGGTGGTTGGCGGTGCGATCGCCACAGCGATTTTCGCGCTGTCGGTCGTGGCGATACCCATGCTGCTCGACCGGCGCATCGACTTTGTCACCGCGGCGCTGTCGAGCGTGCAGGCCGTGCAACGAAATCCCAAACCGATGGCGCTGTGGGCGGGTCTGATCGCGGTGCTGATGGGCGCCGGCTTTGCAACGGCATTGGTGGGGCTGGTGTTCGCGTTTCCGCTGATCGGGCACGCAACGTGGCACGCCTACGTCGACTTGTTCGGCACGAGCGACAGCGGTGGATGATGCGACGCTGTCGCACGTCTGTATCGTATTCGCATCGCGCGCTTCTGGCTTCGCTGTCGCCACGCGACCCGAGACGGGTTCCAAAGCGGTTGCGCCTTTTTGCACCCGTAAAACGGCGGAGCCTCAACCTTGTGCCTAACCGAGGGTGGTTCACCCGGTTGCTCTCCGAGGCGATGCCGAGGGGTTCGCAATCCGGACCGGCTCCAGCCCGCGCTTCTCACCGAGAGAAGGAGCATCGGTGCGTCCTTCTCAACGACGGGTGTTTTGCGACAACGACGTTACTTTATACCCACGGTCAAAGCTATTGACCGTGGGTCTCTCTCTTTGAGTGCGCCTGCCGACACCGCTGCCCGCTTCGGGACTTCCAAGTGATCGCGCGGAGCCGGCCGGCACGCACCGCCAGCGGCAGCATCAACCAGAAATTTTGACCGTCGGTGTTCCGTGTCTCAATGTCCGTGTTTCAATGACGGAGACAGCGGACGTGTTGGCGGCCTCGAAATCAACCTTACTTGCAACTTATGATGGCAATTGGCTGAGTGTTCGTGCACTGTTGGTCCACCGTACGGAGCCGGGGCGATCATGACGCCCGTGTCGACCGTGCGGGGCTGAGTGGACCCGTGGATCAGAGCCCCATTGGCGAGGCGGACTCTTGCGCTCCCACGGCAAGTTAAGTGCAGCCCTTTTTGTGAGGGGTACGGCGCTCACAAGCCGCCAAGTCGCACGAATACAGCCACAAACACTCAGCACACAGTGGAGCGGCCTTGGCCGAGAGGCCGGACATGATCAGGTCCGGCGTCCGCCCCAGCAACCGGCTGGGGCCGGTTAGTGCGGTCAGAGCCGCTCCACTGCCCGGCATTTGCGTTCGGCAGGTGTGTTGTAGAGGCCGCGCGAGATCAGTCGCGCGGGAAAAGCTCAGTGGGACAGCGCATTTCAGGAGCGGGCGGGATCTTTGACACATGCCAGCTGAGGCCTGGGCAGCCGAAACGTCGGCAGCCGAAAACTCGAACACCGGTTGTCATCGTGTTTGACGCTGGTCTGAGACCAACGGTCAGAACTATTGACTGTTGGGGCTTGTGTGAAGCGTGTGACGGCACCGCTGCTCCGCAAGGGGACTTCCAAGTGGTCGCGCGGAGCCGGCC
>JANYHP010000215.1 GCA_025359005.1 Hyphomicrobiaceae bacterium
GCCGTCGTCGGCGTCGTCGGCTCTCTGCAGGCGACCGAAGTACTCAAGGAGATCGTAGGGATTGGCGAAAGCCTTGCCGGCCGCCTGCTGATGTACGACGCACTTGCCGCCCGCCTCGACCAGATCAAATACGCCTGGAACCCCGCCAATCCCTTGTCGGGCACCACGCGCACGATCCACGATCTCACCATCCACGAACCGCATGCGACACCAACACCCCGATCATGAGCGACGCCGCCAATCCCAACGCGGCCCTTTCCGACCGCACCGCGAAAGTCAGCTGAGACCCGGCATGTCCAAACCCTATGCCCACATCCGCGGCGTGCTGCTCGATAAGGACGGCACAATCCTCGATTACGCGCGCACCTGGGTTCCCATCAACCGCGAGGTTGCGCTCGCCGCAGCCCGGGGCGAACCTGCCCTGGCCGATCGGCTTCTGGCAGCCGGCGGCCACGATCCCGCCACCGATCATGTCACCCCTGGCACGCCGCTCGCCGCCGGCACCGCCGACGATATCGCTGCCTGCTTTGCCATGGTCCTCGGCCAGCGTACGCCGCCCGATCTGCCGGCCACCATCACGCGCATTTTCGCCGACGGCGGCGGCAGCCACGCCGTGCTGCTCGACGGCGCCCACGCGGCCATCGCCGCACTCAAACGCATGGGCCTCGCCGTCGGCCTCGCCACCAACGACAGCGACGGCGGCATGCGCGCCTCGCTGCGCCGTGTCGGTCTGCTTCAGTCCTTTGATTACCTCGTCGCGGCCGATGGCGGCCACGGCGCCAAGCCCGGTCCCGGCATGGCGCTGGCCTTCGCGCGTGCAATGGCCATCGAACCCGCCCACCTCGCAGCCGTTGGCGACGCCACCCACGATCTCGACATGGCCCGCGCCGCCGGCTACGGCCTCCGCATCGCCGTCCTCTCAGGCACCGGCACACGCACCGATCTCACCCCCCACGCCGACGCCATCCTTCCCAGCATCGTCAATCTCCCCGCGCTGCTGGCGCGGTAACGCCCTGTTGCATCCAACAGCGTCGCCGCCCCTCAACTCCGCGACAAAATCATATCCAGCACGCGGCCGGGCAGCACACGGCGCAGCGTCGAGGCGACATAAGTGTGCGGCGAGATCATGTAGCGCGCCTTGGGGTGGGCGCTGTCCAGTGCCTGCACCAGCTTGGCGACCACCGCCTCCGGCCCGAGCTTCAGCTTGGAACCGGTGTCGCTCTCCATCGCCTTGATGCGTCGCGCGTATTGCGCCTTGTGCGGCGAGCGCGCCACGTCCACAGTCGCCTTGAACAATGCGACCGTGCTCGGCAGAAACTCCGTGCGGATCGGCCCCGGCTCCAGCAGCGAAACGTGGATGCCCGTGCCCTTCAGCTCATACCTCAGCGCATCCGTCATCGCCTCCACCGCGAACTTCGACGCGCAGTACGGCCCCCGGAACGGCCCCGACACCAGCCCCAGCACCGACGAGCACGTCACGATGCGCCCATGCCCCTGCGCCCGCATCGCCGGCACGATCCGTCGCGTCAACTCGTGCGTGCCGATCACGTTGACGTCCAGATGCTTGCGCAGCACTTCGCCCGAAATGTCCTCCATGGCGCCGATCACACCGTACGCGGCATTGTTATAGAGCGCGTCGATCCGGCCGCCCGTCTTGGCCAGCACCGCGTCCGCGCAGGCGTTCACTGACGCCAGATCGGAAAGTTCCATCGCCACCGCCTCCACGCCGACCTCGGTTTCCAGCCGAGCCAGATCCTCCGGCTTGCGCGCCGTCGCGATCACGCGCCACCCGCGCGCCTTCAGCGTCTTGGCGGCTTCGAGGCCGATCCCACTGGAACATCCGGAGATGAGAATGGTGCGTTGCGCTGGGTTGGGTATCGGTGTGCTCTGTGTCATGAGCGCTCCTACCCCGCCGCGCCGCACACGTGAAGCGCCATTTTCGAGGGTCGCGGCTGGTTCCCAGCTTTGATAGGATGCCGCCGATCCAAGGGAGACGCCATGTCCGCCACGCTGCCGCCTTGCCACCCCGAAACCTTTGCCGCCCAGGCCGGTGGCCACATCGAGCCCGAGACCGGCGCCGTCGTGCCGCCGCTGCACATGGCCACCACCTACCTTCGCGACACCGACAATGCCTATTCCAAAGGCTACGTCTACGGCCGCCCCGACAATCTCACCGTCCGCCAGGCCGAAGCCGTCATCACTGAATTGGAAGGCGGCGCCGCTACCCTGCTTTCCGGCTCCGGCATGACGGCCGCGACCACTGCTTTCCTCGCGCTGGAACGGCCCGCCCACATCGTCGCCCCCGAGGTCATGTACTGGGCCTTGAAGCTGTGGCTGGAGGACGACGCCAAAAGCCACGGCATCACCGCAACCTTCGTCGATGCAACCACCACCGACGCCATCAAAGCCGCCGTCCGCCCCGGGCAGACAAAAATGGTCTGGCTCGAAACGCCCGGCAATCCCCTCTGGACGATCTCCGACATCGCCGCCACCGCCGCGATTGCGCACGCTGCCGGGGCCATCCTCGGCGTCGATTCGACCGTCGCCACGCCGGTGCTTTCGCGGCCGCTCTCACTCGGTGCCGACGTCGTCATGCACGCCGCCACCAAATATCTCAACGGCCATTCCGACGTGGTAGCGGGGTCGCTCACGTTTGCAAAAACCAACGCCTATTTCGAGCGCGCCGTCCGCCTCCGCAAAATGTTGGGCGGCATTCTCGGCCCCTTCGAAGCCATGCTGCTGATGCGCGGCATGCGCACCCTGCACGTCCGCGTCGCCCACCAGTCGCGCTCTGCATTGACGCTCGCGCAGCACTTTGCCGCCGATCCGCGCATCGCCCACGTACTGTATCCCGGATTGCCGTCGCACGCCGGCCACGCCGTCGCCGCGCGTCAGATGGCGGGCGGCTACTCGGGCATGCTCTCCATCCGCGTCAAAGCCGGCGCGCAGGCGGCCATTCGTGCGGCCGCCAATGTCGCGGTCTGGAAGCGGGCCACCTCGCTCGGCGGCGTCGAAAGCCTGATCGAGC
>JANYHP010000307.1 GCA_025359005.1 Hyphomicrobiaceae bacterium
AGCAAGCTCATGTTTCTAGTGTAGCTTTTGCATCTGACGTTTGGTTGCGAGCCAGGCCGCGGGCGGGACCCAAACGTCAGATGCGCTACGCTAGATGCGTATCGGCGTAGACGGCGTCGAGCGAGAGATCGAGATCGAGACTATCGAGACGGACGATGCCGGAGGCATCAATCGACTACGGGTCCACCGGCCAAGTCCCGGCCCCATCCCTGCGCCAAACCTCGGCACGCCGCTGCACACTGTCCACAACCAGCATCTCCCGCACCGAAGGGATGGACGCGCACGACATGATCGCGCTTTCGGTCTCGTCGTCGTTGCTCGGCGAGAGAACCTCGATGATCAGAACTGGATCATGAACGATGCCGTCACCCGGTTGAGGCGGCGGACCGCAGGTCACGAGGAGATCTGGCACGCGAACGTTGGTGCGCCCGCGCACACGGGGCTTCACGCCAGCTTCTGTTATGACCCGGCACGGCAGTTTGCGTGCATCAATATGGTTTCCGATGAGCCGGGCAAGCCGAGCCTGGATTAGCCCATGCGTCGGGCTCGCTGGCGCCATGGCGACGATGACACCGTCGATGAGCTGATGCTTGCCCGGCCCGAGCCGCGTTGTCGACGCGAGAAACTCCTCGGCAGTGACAGGCGGGGGCATTCTCTGCGCCGTGACTGACATGGCAAAATCCTCCGAAACCTCTCGTTCAGCCGCCGCACACTGCAGGCCTTCGCACTGCTTCCGCACCAGGGCAATCTCCCCATGCCGCATCGGACGACCGTCGGGACGATTGAACTGATGGGCATCGCTGGCGGCAACACTACCAAGTCGCTGAGGGATCACCGCAGAGATCACATTATCAGAAAAATAGCCCCTGTTGTGCTGGCTTTCATCGGACTTGGCAAAGAACTCTCGTGCTGGTTGATTGCGGATCAACGCGGCGATGCCCGGGGCATCACCACGTGCAGCGGACACAATCAGTCATTGACCCTCGCGCTCATCCCTACACCAACCCAACAAGATCGTGCGCCAGCGTCGGCTCGGTCGCACCGAACCGCTTCTGCGCCTGCAGCAGCGGCGACGGCCGCGCACGCGGCAAAGCAAAATGCCGAACCATATAGCGCCCATAAACAGGGCTCTCGTGCTCGCCGCCGCCGGTGGACTTGAAACCGGCCTTGGCAAGCACCTTGATCGACCCATGATTGTCCGGGCGTGTGCTGGCGACAATTTTGCATGCCGCTGTGAGATCGAACACTTGCACCGCCAGCCCCCGCACCGCCTCGGTCATGAGACCGCGATTCCAGGACGCTGGATCGAGATGATAGCCGAGTTCGAGCGTGCCATCGGCCTTCAGGCTGACCCCGATCAAGCCGATCGCCTGCGCATCAGCGCCCTGAGCCACGATAGTGAAGCCCAAGGCCTGCCCTGTCGCATTGCTGGCCCGCTGCAGAACAAGACGAGCGGCAACCGCCGATTCGCTGATGCCAACCTCAAACGTCGACGTCATCGTCGCCACCTCGGGCCGCCCGGCCCATGCCGCCATCGAGCATGCGTCCTCAATGCGCGGCCAGCGAAGCCACAGGCGCTGCGTTTCAATGCGGAAGACGTCGTCGCGGGTGAGGATCGGAAACATGCGAGGCACTCCCATAAGAAAAAGGGACTGTGGTCTGCCCACCGTCCCTTTGGAGTGCTTCGGAGCCTGACCGCTGCGAACCGAATAGGGTCCTCGCAGGGTAATCGGACTTCGCTTCATTCCGCCGGTTCAGTGGGAACCGGCGGTTAGCGACCCGTCCGGTTATTCGGCTGCTTCGAGTTTTGCGGGCTCAATTGAGATGAACACCCGGCCGTTACGTTTGGTGGCGAACTTGACGGTGCCGTTACACGTTGCGAACAGGGTGTGGTCCGTGCCCATCCCGACGTTCGGTCCCGCGTGCACCTTGGTGCCGCGCTGACGCACGAGAATGTTGCCTGAAACGACGGCTTGGCCGCCGTAGCGCTTCACGCCAAGCATCTTTGGATTGCTATCGCGACCGTTGCGTGTCGAGCCGCCAGCTTTTTTGTGTGCCATGGTTTTGTGTCCTCAGCTTGTGGCGTCTTAACCCGAAATACCGGTGATTTTCACTGTCGTCAGTTCCTGACGATGGCCGCGTTTGCGACGCGAGTTCTTGCGGCGGCGCTTCTTGAAGGCGATCACCTTCGGTCCGCGTCCCTGCTCCACCACTTCGGCGGTAACGGTCGCACCGGCCAGAAAAGGCGCACCGATCTTGATGCCGGCGTCACCGCCGACCATCAGCACATCCTTGAATTCAACTGTTGCACCGGCACCGCCGGCGACTTTTTCAATTTCCAGAACGTCATTGGCGGCGACGCGATATTGCTTGCCGCCTGTCTTTATGACAGCGTACATCGTTGTTATCCTTGTTTATTTTCGCCTTTCAGCGAAGTCTTCCGCGCCCTGCGGCTCCGCCCAGACGCCACCGTCACCGACGATGGGGAGCAGATTTGGCGAAGACCTGATCGGCAGTCTTCTTGGCCTCGGACAGCGACGTTCACGCCCCGGAAATCTCTTCCGGCTCGTTTCAGCTGCGCTTATGATGTTTTGACGCTGCAAAGTCAAATTCAAAGTCGTTGCCTCCGTGCCGATCAGACCTCCCAGCTTTTGACCGCACGCGCCATCTGCCACATGAGGAGATCCAACGGCTCCACCAGCCCTGAGGACGGGCCCCCGGAATTGACCAACGCCGCCCAACTGAAACCACTGTGCGTCCGAACCACGATACTGGTCGTGCCGGGCAGTACACCTGCGTGCCACCAGTTGCCACGGGCGTTGACAACCCACCCGTGTGCATAGTCGGCCTTGGCACGCCAAGGCGTGGTCATAGTCCTGACGCTGTCCGGCGCCAGCAACGCGGGGGATGCCGCTCCGTCCATATGGCTGAGGACCCCGACGAGGTCCGCAGCAGTTGCAACCCAGCCGCCATGCGCATCCATGCGCGCGACGTTCATCCCATAAGGATCGCCAGCGCCGGCTGCGTGATAGCGCACTTCGTTGTGAAGTCGTTCGGCACGCGTGTTGCGGCCAACTTCGGTCGCGGTTGCCCCGGCGGGACGGAGCACGGCCGCGGCGACATGGACCGCATAAGGCCGCGATGTCACAGCTTCGATCACCCGCCCGAGCAGGCAGTAGCCGAAATTCGAGTAGGCATAAGCGGTGCCGGGCGCGGTGCTCAATGGCTGCGTGCGGAGCGTGGTTGCAATCAACTGCGCGTGTCCCAGGGTTGGTGCCCGGAACATCGGATCGTTGCCGTCGTTCGTCCATCCACCCGCGGTATGCGTCAGCAAGTGCTCAACCGTGATCTCCGCGACGCGCGATCCCGAAGGCAACTTGCCGTACCGATCGCCGAGGATGCCACCGGCACCGAAAACACGGTCGACCAGCCGCAGTTTTCCCTGCTCGATAAGCTGGAAAACGGCAATGGCCGTTATCGGTTTGGAGGCGCTCGCGATGCGAAAGCGACTGTCCGTCGACAGCGACGCTTGCGTGGTCTCGTCGGCAACCCCGTATGCAGCGTTATGGACGATATGCCCGTGTCGGGCATAGCAGACCGCCAGGCCCGGAACGTCTCCGCTGCCGCCTGCATCGCCACTCGTTCGGTTGCATCGGGGGCGAGCGCGGTCTGAGCCTCGCCCTTTTTGGGACCCAGCACACCCGCCGCCGTGACAAGTCCACCGACGATCATGGTACGGCGATCATACGGCATGACCTGCTCCTTCCCGCCTCGATGTGCCCCGGTCCGCTCAGGCACTGCAGCAACAAGCCACCGGAGAGCCGGTGCGCGCGAATTACCCCGCCGTCTGCGCTGCGGCGATGATGGCGAGAATCTCAGCACCAGTGACCGTTGGCGACAATCGATGGAACTGGCCGGTGGCCCCGAGGGCCCGTTCCAGCTGCTCGTGAAATTCAGCGCGGTTGATCTCCACGGTGCCGAATTGCCGCAAATGATCGGTGACGAACTGGCAATCAAGCAAGCTGTAACCGCCATAGATCAGGCGCGCCGAGAGGTAGGTGAGGGCGACTTTGCTCGCGTCCCGCTCCGTCGAGAACATACTTTCGCCGAAGAATGCGCCACCCAGCGACACGCCGTAGAGGCCGCCCACCATGTGACCATCTCGCCACGTTTCGATCGTGTGGCAGTAGCCCATCCTGAAAAGCTGGCCGCACAACGCGCGGATCTTGTCGTTGATCCACGTGGTCTGGCGCCCGGGCCGGGCCGCCCCGCAGCCGGCGATCACCGCATCGAACGCATGATCCACCCGCACCTCGAAGAGGCCCTGGCGGATGGTACGCCCGAGGCGACCCGGTACGTGCATGCACGTCAGCGGCAGAATGCCCCGCCGCTCCGGTTCGATCCAGTACAGCGCGGGATCGTCTGCCGCCTCCGCCATCGGGAAGATGCCGCAGGCATAGGCTTTCAGCAGCACTTCCGGCGTGATTTCAAGGGCGATGTCGTCGCGCGATGCCATGCGATGGGATGCCTCTGGCAGGGGAAGCCTGGAGCATTTTCCGGTTAAGTGGGGCCCGGTTAACCACAAAAAATGCGACAATCGAAAGAGTCCGGAACGCGTGTCCGATCCACAACGCGTGGAGAGCGCTCTGGGCCGAAAACAACGCCAACGGTTGCCGCGCTATGATAGGTCCGATACCAGGATTGCGACGCCTTTGCGAGTGGACCACCACATCACGCCCGCCGCTGCGGCCGAACAGCCACGGTGGCACCGCCGGCCGTTGTGTCCATTGTGACTTTTTTTGTCGACACGCCCTCCCTTGGCCCAAGCTAATCCTTGATCGGCACGAGCTTATCGACTCCGATGGCCTGCGTGGTCATTGCGCAGCGCACGGCCAGCATCTCGACGCCCGCCGCGCGCGCCAGATCGAACGCGGCGCCGTAGGTCGCGTCCACGTCGCGCGCCAACGACAGCGCGGTCACATCGTCGCGTTGAATGAGAAAGATCATCACGGCCCGGTGGCCCTCACGCACCATGTCCGAAAGCTCTGCAAGGTGCTTGGCGCCGCGTTCGGTGACACTGTCGGGAAACTCGGCACGGCCCGCCCGGCGCGACATGTGCACATTCTTGATCTCGACGTAGCACTTGGGCTTCACCGGGTCCGTCAGCAGGATATCGATGCGTGAGTTCTTGCCGTACTTCTTTTCGCGCTCCAGCGTTGCGTAGCCGCCCAGCGACTGCAACCGACCAGCCGTGATCGCCTCGGCGACAATCCTGTTGGGATGGCTCGTGTTCACGCCGACCAACGCCGGCCCTTTGCCGAGATCATGGGCGACCAGCTCCCAGGTGTGCTTGTATTTGCGCGTCACACTGTCTGAGGTGGACACCCACACTGTCTGCCCCGGTTCCTTGAGGCCCATCATCGAGCCCGTATTCGGGCAGGTGGCGGTGATGGTGCTGCCATCGTCGAGCCGGATATCGGCCAGAAACCGCTTGTAGCGCTGGATCAGCGTGCCGCGCAGCAGCGGGGTGGGAAAGTCCATGGCGGGCGTGGTCCTTGTAACGTCGTCAACAGTTGCCCCGGCAATCTCAGGTCCGCGTCGGCCCTCCCAGCGCATTCGGTGCGTTGGAAGGCAACACGCCTGCGCGTCCCCGCAGCCTCCGTACTGTGCCGGCTGAGACGCGGCTCCTGCGTGCTCAGTTTTCGTCGAGACGACGCCAGGATGCAATCCGCACGCGATCGGGTATAAGCGTCGCCGGGGACAGCAGCCAAGTACGGACTTTCGAGCGGCGCATGCGCATTCTGCAGGTGATGGCGGGAGCCGGCAACGGCGGTGCCGAGACCTATTCGACCGACATGATGCTGTCGCTTCACGCAGAAGGGATCGCGCAGTGCGTGGTGGTGCCGCAGCACTCGATCCACTGCGCGCGCCTGTCCGAAGCGGGCCTGGACGTGGACACCTCCGTGCTGGGCGTGCCGTTCGGCCCGCTCAGGCGTTGGCGCATGGGCCGGCTCATCGACAGGGTCAAGCCAGACCTGATCCACTGCTGGATGCGGCGCGCAGCCAGCCTCGTGGCCCCACAGCCCCTCCCGGTGATCGGCTGGTTCGGCGGCTACTACGATCCCGCGGCCTTTCGCGCGGCCAGCCACTTCGTCGGCGTTACCGAGGGAATCGTCGCACATATGGTGGAAAATGGCGTGCCGGCCGCACGCGCCCACTACGTGCCGACCTTCCCCGTGATCGAGGACGCGGCGCCGGCACGTCGTGCCGCACTCGACACGCCGGCCGATGCGACCGTGCTGCTGGCACTGTCTCGGCTGCACGAAAAAAAGGGCCTCGACGTACTGCTGCGCGCGCTGGTGGATCTTCCCGGCGCCATTGCATGGCTGGCCGGCGACGGACCGCTGGAGGCAGAACTCAAGGCGTTGGCCACAGCGCTCGGTGTCGCCGATCGGGTGCGTTGGCTTGGTTGGCGCACCGACCGCGGCGCGTTGCTGGCCGCCGCCGACGTCTGCGTCATGCCGTCCCGGTGGGAGCCATTTGGCAATGTGATGCTGGAAGCGTGGGCTGCGGCGACGCCGCTTGTGGTAGCCGCCGCGCAGGGGCCAAAGGCACTGATCCGCGACGGCGAAAATGGCATGATTGTCGCGATTGACGATGTCGCCGCCCTGCGGACAGCCTTGGCGCGGGTGATCGCCGAGCCGGATCTCCGGGCAACGATTGTGGCCGGAGGCCTTGGCGACTATCGTCGGCGCTTCACGCGGGAGGCGGTGACGGCGCGGATGGCGGCCCTCTACGGGCGGATCATCGCCGAGGGTCGCTGACCTCTCCGCATCGACAGACATCCAGGAGCATTGACGATGAGCAACGACACTGAAGCGACGGGCCGCGAGACCATCACGGCGGCGGTGCTTGTCATCGGCGACGAGATCCTGTCCGGACGCACCAAGGACAAAAACATCGGCTACATCGCCGACCACATGACGGCGATCGGCATTCAGCTGAAGGAAGTACGCGTCGTGCCCGATGTTGAAGCCGAGATCGTCGGCGCGGTCAACGCGCTGCGCGCCCGCTACACCTACGTGTTCACGACCGGGGGCATCGGCCCCACGCACGACGACATCACGGCCGACTGCATCGCCAAAGCGTTCGGCGTGGCAATCGACGTGGACCCGCGCGCGCTGGCGATCATGAAACCCGCCTACGAAAAGCGCGGCCTCGAAATGACGCCGGCGCGCCTCAGGATGGCACGGCTGCCGGAAGGGTCTGAACTGGTCCAGAACTCGATATCGACGGCACCGGGCTTCAAGATCGGCAACGTGATCGTGATGGCCGGCATTCCCAACATCATGCAGGTGATGCTGGACGCAGTGACACCGCAGCTCAAAACCGGCGCCAAGATGCTGACGGAAACGATCGAACTGTTCAGGCCGGAAGGCGAGATTGCCGATATGTTCGGCGCCCACCAGAAGGAATTCCCGGACGTGTCGATGGGCAGCTATCCATTTACGACGGAGGCGCGCGCCTTCGGCACTCATCTGGTGCTGCGTTCGACGTCTTCCGACCGGCTGGCCACGGCGCTGGCCGGGCTCAAGCAAAAGCTCGCAGCGGCGGGGAAGCTGTGACGGGACCGGCGCGCAACGGCCGCAGCGGGTGGCAGGGACGGCTAGGTCGGCGGTCTCCTGCACCGACCTTGCACAGGGTGGGCCTGATGGAGGTGGCACAAGGTTAATTTTGGCCCGACTTTGGCAGAAACCGACGTCAACAGAGTTAATCGTTTCTTTGCGGTCTAAACTGCGCTTTGGCGAGCATTCGATGCGTTTGGCCACCACCCTACCCGAAACGACCGCGATGGCATCCAGCGGCCTTCTGTTGCCCTTTGCGAGGCCTTTGCAGAGGTGTTTCTCGCTCCGGTTTTCAGGTTCTGCCGGAGCCGTCGATCTCCGAACCTCGCCTCCGCCGGCTGAGAGGCGGATTAACCTTAACGAACCGCTGCACTGCTCGATCGCTTGAGCGTCTGTCATCGGAAATTCCTCCCTTTGGGCAGCGCGTGGCGGGTGGCCCGTGCCGGCACGTCGAGATCGGCGGCGTGGAAGAGAGGCAGGTCTTGGGGCGGTGCTGACGCCTCTCGCCGTTCGCGGCGTCCCGACTGATCCGGCGCCAAGTCGCCCATGCGGCGCCGGCGGGAGATGGCAGAGGAAATGCGCTTTTCGCCCGGATCGGGAATAGGGCGGCGGAACTCGTCTGCGCGGGAAAGCGTTTCGGGCACCAGCTTGGGCGGCAAGGCGATGCCATCTTCTGTCAGTCGACCGAGCATATCGGTGCGATCCTCGATCGCCTCGGCGATCACGTGAATGACACCATCCTGGGCTTGCAGCTTGCCGGTGAGCACGACGAAGCGGGCACCGAGCACGATGGCGCGATGCCGTTCGAACACCTTCGGCCAGACGATGGTGTTGGCAATGCCGGTCTCGTCCTCGAGCGTCATGAAGATGACGCCTTTGGCCGTGCCGGGGCGTTGGCGGACGAGCACGAGCCCGGCGACGGCGACGCGGCGGCCGGGCGCGATGTCGGCGAGTTGCTCGCAACGAACGACACGGGCACGGACCAGATCCTCCCGCACGAAAGAGACAGGGTGCGCCTTCAGCGACAGACGGAGAAAACGGTAATCGTTGACGACCTCCTCGCCAGGCGGCATAGGCGGCAAATGTGCATCCGGTTCACGGCGCGCGCCGGGCGCTGAGGTGCAAAAGAGCGGCAGGTTCTCGTCGTCGCCGGTCCGGCCGAGCGCCTTGACGGCCCACAGGGCATCGCGACGACTGAGACCGACCGAGCCGAAGGCATCTGCATCGGCGAGACGCTCCAACACGCTCACCGCAAGCCCCGTCCGCAACCAGAGATCGCGCACGCTGTCAAAGCCGCGCCCACGCGCTGTCATCAGGATTTTCATAGCCTCCCCGGCGAGGCCTTTGATCTCGCGGAAGCCGAGCCGCACGGCATGGGTGGTATGAATATCGGAAGCCATGGTGGTATGGCGGGCGTGAAGGTGTGGCTCGTCGTGCGTATGGCGAGCACGCGCTACGCGAACGGGGCTCTGTTGGTTGTGCGCCTGCGCGCACGGGGCGCCCCTCACCCCGCCCGGAGGGACGCGTCCTTCCGGACCACCCGCGCTTTCTGGCGTGCACGGCCCCTTATCAATCAAAAGACTGAGGGGCTCGGGCGGCAGCCCACTCGCGCAGCGAACCGGTCCCACAGGCTCAAGCGTCGCGTCCCAGTCAGAGAAATTGATATCGATGGCACGCACATCGACACCGTGCTCGCGCGCATCGCGGACGATCTGGGCGGGCGCATAGAAACCAAGCGGTTGCGCGTTCAAGAGCCCCGCCGCGAACACATCTGGGTAATGGCACTTCATCCAGGCCGACGCGTAGACGAGCAACGCAAAGCTCGCCGCATGGCTTTCGGGAAAACCGTATTCGCCGAAGCCCTCGATCTGGCGAAAGCAGCGCTCGGCGAAGTCCGCCGGGTAGCCATTGGCGACCATGCCGTCGACCATTTTTTTCTCGAAGGTCGAGATGGTGCCGACCTTGCGGAAGGTGGCCATGGCGCGGCGCAGCTTATCGGCTTCCGACGGCGTGAAACCGGCGGCGACGATAGCGATCTTCATGGCTTGCTCTTGAAACAACGGCACGCCGAGCGTCTTGCCGAGGACGGCTTCCAGCTCCCGGCTCGGATAGCTGACTTTCTCGTGACCCTGCCGGCGGCGCAGGTAGGGGTGCACCATATCGCCCTGGATGGGACCGGGACGGACGATGGCGACCTGGATGACGAGATCGTAGAATGTGGCGGGTCGCAACCGCGGCAGCATCGACATCTGCGCGCGGCTCTCGACCTGGAACAGGCCGAGACTGTCGGCGCGCTGCAGCATGCGATAGACGGACGGATCCTCGGCCGGGAGCGTGGCGAGGGCCAGATCGCGGCTGTAGTGGCCGCGCAACAGATCGAGGCACTTCTTCAGGCATGTCAGCATCCCGAGCGCAAGCACGTCGACCTTGAGAATGTGCAAGGTGTCCAGATCGTCTTTGTCCCACTCGATCACAGTGCGGTCGGCCATGGACGCGTTCTGGATGGGCACCAGTTCGTCGAGCCGGCCGCGCGTCATGACGAAGCCGCCGACGTGCTGGGAGAGATGACGAGGAAAGCCCTGCATTTCACGGGCAAGCGCAAAAGCTGCGGCAACGGCGGGTGCCTTCGGATCGATACCGGCGCGCTTCGTGTCGGCAGCACCGATGCCTTCGGCGCCGTAGCCCCAGATGGAGCCGGACAACGCGTCCAGCGTATCCTCGGAAAAGCCGAACACCTTGCCCGTCTCGCGCATGGCGCTGCGCGCTCGATAGCTGATGACTGTCGCGGCAAGGCCCGCCCGCTCGCGGCCATAGCGGGCGTAGATGTACTGGATCACCTCTTCGCGGCGGGCGTGTTCGAAATCGACGTCGATGTCAGGCGGCTCGCGCCGGTCAGCAGAGATGAAGCGCTCGAAGAGCAGTTCGCTCCTGTCGGGATCGACCTCAGTGATGCCAAGGCAGAAACAGACGCTGGAATTGGCCGCCGAGCCACGCCCCTGGCAGAGAATGCCCTGGCCACGAGCAAAGCGCACGATATCGAAGACGGTGAGAAAATAGGGGGCATAGTTGAGCTGTCCGATCAACGCGATCTCATGGGCGAGAGAAAGACGGATCTTATCGGGCACGCCGCCGGGATAGCGCACCTCGGCGCCGGCGCATGCGAAATGAACCAGTGCCGCCTGTGGGCTTGAGAAGCCGGCGATGGTTTCTTCCGGGTATTCGTAGCTGAGTTCATCGAGCGAGAAGCTCAAAGCTGCCGAGAGGTTCTGCGTTTCAGTGATCGCTGCGGGACAATGACGGAAGAGACGTGCCATCTCGACGGGCGGTTTCATGCAGCGCTCGGCATGGGCACGCAGAGCAAGTCCCGCCGTCTCGAGCGTCGTGTGGGTCCGGATGCAGGTGACAACGTCCTGGAGATGACGGCGGTCAGGGGTATGATAGAGCACCTCTCCGACGGCCATGAGGGGCGTTCGCGCCGCACGGGCGAGATGGTCGAGACAGGCAAGGCGGCGGCGATCATCGCCCGCGAAGGTGAAATGCCCCGCAAGACGGATCGCTCCGGGGCGGGCTGCGCGGAGTTCGGACAAGAGCGGCGGCAGGTATGCCGCCAAATCGGGCGGCGCCAGATGAGGCTGCGGCACGACGACAAGTTCTAGATCGGCCGACCATGCCAGCAGATCTGGAAGCGCCAGATAGCACTCCCCCTTCACGGCACGGCGATTGCCGAGGGTCAACAGGCGGCACAGATGCCCCCAGCCGGCGCGATTCGTCGGATAGGCGAGGATGTCGGGCGTGTCGTCGGAAAAAATGAGTCGTGCGCCGGGATGATAGCGCGGCACCGGGCTCTGCGTTTCGCAGAGATCGCGCATGGCGGCGTGGGCGCGCACGACGCCGGCGACGGAATTGCGATCGGCGAGGCCAAGTCCGGTCATACCAAAACTTGCCGCAGCAGCAACCAGTTCCTCCGGGTGGGAGGCCCCGTGCAGAAACGAAAAGTTCGACGTCGCTGCGAACTCGGCGTATGTCGGGATGGCGGACATTGCGCACTCTCGGTTCATCATCTCATGCTTATTTCCGGTGCATTTCGCAATCAAGCGAACAGGCCGTGCACGTACCAGCGCGGCGGCTTGAACGGATCGGGCGCGCCATAAGAGCCTTCGCGATAGAGCCAGAGGCGGCGGCCGCTGGCATCCTCGATGCGCCAGTAATCCCGCGTTCGGTCCGACACGCCTCTTTCAGACAATGCGGCTGGAAGCCACCATTCGGGCGCGACACGCTCAGGCCCATCCGCTGCAACAATGCGCAGCGGCCGCCGGCGCCAGCGCATATGCATGGGCGGGCCATCGGGCACTTCGGCCATCACCTCGACCGGTTCGGGCGGATCGAGGAGCCTGAGCGGGCGGGATAGAGCAACCGGGGCGATGTCACGTCGCGAAAGGGGCCCTGATTGATGGGGACCTGCGCGCCGATCTGTTTGGCGCGCCCCTGCGTGCACGGGACGCACCATCACCCGGTCGAGCCCTCCCCCGGCCCCTTGATCAGAGACGGAAACGAGACGGGCAGCACGCTCTGGAATGTGGGTTTTGGCAAACTCGCAGATGCTGACACGGTCGGCGCCGAAACGGGCTGTGAGCCTGTCAAGCAAGGCGTCGCGAGCGCGGGCAAATTCCGCCGGCCCCACCTCCAGCACCACGCCAGGCAGCGGACACGCTTCAGGCCCGGATACCGCAACGCCTGCGGCCGAAAGACGGACGAGATCGTAACCGAACCCCGGATCGAGTGGATCGTCGAGATGGCCGAGGCGAAGCGCCAGTAGACCGGCCATCGTGTCGGCATGCCGGCAGGGGCTGGCCAGACGCACGTCTATCCGCTTGACTAGACCGTCCACACGCCAGACGGCAAGAGCCAACCCGGTGGCCCCCTCCCCGCGTGCCGCAAGCAGTGTAGAGAGCCGCCCGGCGAGATCCTGGCAGGCGCGAGCTACGGCATCTGTCGTCAGGATCGGCTCGACGAAGCCCATCTCGACCTCTGCGGGCGGCACCGGCTGGCGCGGATCAATGGCCTCGCTATCGATGCCGCGCGCTTGATCGAGCCGCAGGATTACGGCCGCACCGAAGCGGGCGGCCAGCGCGCCCCGCGGTCGTCCGATCAAGTCGCCGATCCGCTTCAGACCGACACGAATAAGGGCCGCGACGGTTTCCGGCGCAAGTCGCAAACCGGCAACCGGCAGGCAAGCAAGCGTCTCATCGAGAGCGGCTCTGGATACATCTGTCGGCAAGATCGATGGGCCGCCGTAGCGGGCGAAGGCCCACGCGGCCCCGGGGGTAGGGGCGATGGCCGCCGTTGCCGTGAACCCGAGACGCGCAATGCGGCCCAGCAGATCCTTGCGTAAAGCCACCTCCCCGCCGAGCAGATGGGCCGCACCAGTGATATCGAGAACGAGGCCATCAGGCCGGGTGCGGCCGACGAGGGGGGTATAGCGATCGGCCCAGTCGGCGATGGCTTCGAGACAACGGGCATCGGCGTCCGGCTCATACGGTAGCACCTGCAGCGCCGGCTCCATGGCGCGGGCCTGCGCCAGCCCCATGCCGCAGACGAGCCCGGCACCATGCGCCTTCCGATCCACCGCCATCAGCCGCTGCGCCCCCGCCATCTTGGCGACCAGCACCAGCGGCCGGTTGCGATCAAGCAGCGCGGCGCACCGCTGCACCCTGTCGGTCGGCAGGTTGGGCATCCAAAGACTGAGGAAGCGACGCGGGAAATCCTGAGGCTGGGACATCAGATACTCCTGGGGACACGCCCGGGACAGATGACGGATGCGCAAGTGGCACGGACCAGCGCCCTTCGGGGCCGAACCGATTTTTGACAAGCGTTGCCTCAGCCCTTGCGACAGGCGCTCCCCAAGGCTGTTCGGATACGGCCGGCAGGCTCGCGATCTGCCAGCGCGTGGCGACCGGAGCTGAGACGAAACGGGCCGAGGCATGCAGCAACAGGCACGGGGTGCGGCTCCGCTCGGACCTGAGGACCAGCCGCTTGCCAAGCGTCAGCATGTCGGCCGGCACCTGTGGCGGCAACTCGACAAGCACGCCGGCAAGCCCCCCTATCTCCAGACCTATCTCAGCTGCAGCGAGGGCCTCGAGCGCCCCCTTGGCCAAAACGATCACAAGCTGGCCCGCATCGAGACCAAAAGCACCGAAGCCCGGGCCATAGGGGTGACCAGATTCTAATCGCGCACTGCGATCCTGCACCCAGAGAACCGGGCGGGGCGACAGCCTCCCTGAAGCGCCTCTATACTGAGGATCAAGCACCCGATCGAGCAGTGCAAAGGCAAACCCGGTCGCAGCCCCCTCGTCGCCGGGGCGGGCCGGATGCAGCGCATGCAGACGGGCACGTGCCGCTGCACCGCCAAGCAGCGAGGCTATGCGGCTGAAATCACCATCAAATGGCAGCGCTTCCACCGCCATGCGAGATGGGACAACCGGCATGCCAACAGACGCCAGCGCCAGTCTTTTGGCGATCGCCGTCGATTCCGCAGGCGATACCGTAACTGGAGGCGGAGAATGGCCCGGAAGCATTGAAGATTGCTCGTCTGTTTGCGACATCGAACACACTCCTCCCTGCGCCTCGAGAACACCCGGAACGCAATCAGCACCTCAAACGCATCTCAAATCTCGAGGAAGGCACAACCTTCCGCATCTGCATCACTGGCGGCCAAGCCGCCTCCCATAAGGCTGCACTCTGGTTGGTCGGGAACTCTCTAGCTAACCAAAAGTTTCGAACTTCGCGCCTTAAAACACTTTACGTTCCAATTATGTTCCGCTAAAGTTCCAATGTCAAGTCTCTTCCACAGTCCATGGACATATCCCTCCGTCAGATAAATCCACGCCCGTTTCCGACGCATCATTGACCGCCTCGCCAGCCATCGGCAAAGATCGATGCGCAACGGCGACCCGCGAAAAATGCCGATGGTGAAATCACCCATGCCCCACACCGCTGCCCTCACAACGCTGCAACACACACCAGCCCGGCCTGCCTGCGCCCGGACTACAAGGCGCCGCCTGAAGCAAGCGCCAAGCCTCAACGCGTGCATAGCCCTCTTGCTCTTTTGGATGACAGCATTGGCGATGCTCCTCGCCGATCTGCCTTCAGCAACAGCCGCACCGAATAACGAGTTCACAATCAAGGCCAAGCAAGCCATCGTGATGGACGCCACCTCTGGCGCCGTACTGTTCCAGTACAATGCTGACGAACTCTTCCCACCTGCCAGCACGAGCAAGCTGATGACGGCCGCCGTCGTCTTCCGGGCCCTCAAGGACGGCAAGCGCTCCCTCGACGATGAGCTGCCCATGAGTGAGTACGCATGGCGCACGGGCGGCGCCCCTTCGCGGACCTCGGCAATGATGGTACCGCTGAACACACGCACCCGCATTGGCGACCTGCTGCGCGGCATGATCGTGGAATCAGGCAACGACGCGGCCATCGCGCTCGCCGAAGGGCTGGCTGGCTCCGAAATCGCTTTCTCCCAGATGATGGAAGCGGAGGCGCGCCGCATCGGACTTACCAAGTCCACGTTCCGCAATGCCACCGGCTTCTTCCATCCCGAGCACCTTATGACGGCGCGCGAACTTGCCG
>JANYHP010000249.1 GCA_025359005.1 Hyphomicrobiaceae bacterium
GAGGCGGCCCAAAGTCGGCGCGCCGGGCAGATCGGGGCCGTACGAGGTGATGTCTACGCCGGTCAGCACCACTTCATGGGCGCCGGCGTCGACGGCATGGGCGACGGCGCGCACGACTTCGCCGGCCGGCACGGAACGCGAGGGGCCACGCCCATAGGGGATAATGCAGAAGGTACAGCGGTGATCGCAGCCGTTCTGGACCTGCACGTAGGCGCGCGTGCGGGCGCCGAAGCCTTCGATCAGGTGCGCAGCTGTCTCACGCACGCTCATGATATCGTCCACAACGACGCGAGCGCTGCCGGCGGTCGATAGAGTTGCGTAGGTCGCAGCCGCGAGCTTTTCGGCATTGCCGATGACGTGATCGACTTCGGTCATGGCGGCGAAGGTGGCGGGCTCGGTCTGGGCGGCGCAGCCGGTGACGATGAGACGGGCGTGCGGGTGCTCGCGGCGCAAGCGGCGGATGGTCTGGCGAGCACCGCGCACCGCTTCGCCGGTGACCGCGCAGGTGTTGACGACGACGCAATCGCCGAGACCGGCGGCAGTAGCATGCGCGGCGATCACATCGCTTTCGTGCGCATTCAAGCGGCAACCGAGCGTGACGACGCGCGGGACCGCAGGCGCGGGATGGAGAACGGCTGACATGGCGGGTATTGCTGGGCCTCTGCACGCGGAACGCAACTGGGGCGGGCCGTTGTGCATCGTCCTAGAGCGCTTCCGGGAAAGTGTGAAGCGGTTTCCCGTCAGAAGCGCGATGGCAAGAGTGAGCGCTTCCGGGCGTGAGGGACCCTGTTTGACGCCAAGGAAGCGCACGAGCCGTGACCAAAAACGCCCCAGCGATGGGCCGGGGCGTTTGACGATGGACTGAATTAAGGGCTGACGTGTGCCGCGTTGCGCCCGACAGACAGCATGATACTGCCTGCAGGCGCGCCAGCCGCCGACATTACGGCTTCTGGGGCTGGGCCTTTTCCTTGGCGACTTCGACGGCCTCCTTGGTTTTCTCGACGGCCTTGGAGCCGAGTTCCTTGGCCTTCTCGACGGCGCCCTTGGTGGCTTCCTTGGCCTTTTCGAGCGCAGGGCCCGCACCTTCCTTGGTCTTGTCTGACAGCGCCTTCAGCTTGTCCTGGGCGCGTTCGACCAGCGACTTCTTCGGTCCGCGGCCATAGGGCTCAAGGGCGGCGATGACCTCCTTGGTGGCCTGCGGCAAAGAGATCGTGGTCTTGCCGTCTTTCTTGGAGAAGACCAGCGCGCTGTAACGGACGCCCACTTCTTTCTCGCCCGCGCCGAGGATGCCGCCGGTGCCGAGCAGCACGCCCTCGACTTCGTTTGACGAGTTCATGATCAGGTCCTTGATGTCGCCGATCACGGTGCCGTCCTTGTTGACGACATTGGCGCCGATCAGCTTGTCGCGGGCCGCGTACTGCTGCGGGCCAAGGCCCTTATAGAAGACGCCGCCAGGGATGGCGACTTTTGCTGCGGGGGCGGCGGCAGCCGGGGCTGCGGGAGCCGGTGTCTGGGCGAAGGCGGGTGCGCTCAGCAGAAGTGCCGCTGCGAAGGCCGTACCGATCAATGTCTTGCTCATGGCTTCTAGTCCTTTTGGAATGCAGCAGGGGCGACCGCCACTCGGGCCCCTGTCTGGTGAATGATGCCTTTGATCTACAGCAGCGGGTGTGAACCGCCGCTGAACCTCAAACCCCGACATAGGGAGGCAACCTGTCGGCGACAAGCGGTTTCCCACTGTCGTCTGTGCAGTCGACGGCTCTGGCAGCGCCGAACGCCGCAGCGCGCCGCACCGGTCGCGGGGACAACTTCTGGGGACAACGCTGGCGACTGCGACAGGCCGCCGCGGGCCGCCATTGCCACCCCAGGACGCATGCTATAAGCGCCTCATCACAACAGGCGCGTGAATTCGGTCAACCCGGTCACTTTTTCGCCGTGCCTGCACATGAAGGATTCCCGTCTTGGCAGACGACAAGAACCCGCCGCAAGATCCGCCTGCCGGCGGCGAGCCACCTAAACTGCCTGGCGACATCCGGCCGATCACCATCGGCGAGGAGATGAAGCGGTCGTTCCTCGACTACGCGATGAGCGTGATCGTCTCGCGGGCGCTGCCCGACGTGCGCGACGGCCTGAAACCGGTGCATCGCCGCATTTTGTTCGGCGCCGACGAACTCGGTGTCCGGTGGAACACCAAGTACGTCAAGAGCGCCCGCATCGTCGGCGACGTGATGGGTAAATACCATCCGCACGGCGACCTTGCGATCTACGACGCGCTGGTGCGCATGGCGCAGGACTGGTCACTGGGCGTGCCGCTGATCGATGGGCAAGGCAATTTCGGATCGATCGACGGCGATAGCCCGGCGGCGATGCGCTACACGGAATCGCGGCTGGCGAAGGTCAGCCAGTACCTGCTCGACGATCTCGACAAGGAAACGGTCGATTTCGTCGACAACTATGATGGCTCCGAGCGCGAACCGGCCGTGCTGCCCGCCAAGTTCCCCAACCTGCTCGTCAACGGCGCGGGCGGCATCGCGGTGGGCATGGCGACGAATATCCCGCCGCATAACCTGGGCGAAGTGATCGACGCCTGCATGGCGGCGCTGGAAAACCCCGAAATCACCATCGAACAGCTGTGTGAGATCATCAAGGGCCCGGACTTCCCAACAGGCGCGCTGATTCTCGGCCGCGGCGGCGCGCTGAACGCCTACCACAAGGGCCGCGGCTCTATTATCATGCGGTCGAAGGTGCATGTGGAAGAGATCCGCAAGGATCGCGAGGCGCTGATCGTCACGGCCATTCCCTACCAGGTCAACAAGAAGACGCTGATCGAGAAGATCGCCGAGCATGTGCGGGACAAACGCATCGAGGGCATCTCGGACCTGTGGGACGAGAGCAACCGCGAAGGCATCCGCATCGTCATCGAGCTAAAGCGCGACGCGGTCGCCGAGGTGGTTCTGAACCAGCTCTGGCGGCACTCCGACCTGCAAACCACGTTCGGCGCCAACATGATCGCGCTCAATGGTGGCCGGCCCGAGCAGCTTAACTTGCGCGATTTCATCCTGGCGTTCAACGCGTTCCGCGAAGAGATCGTCTCGCGCCGCATCAAGTTCCTGCTGACCAAGTCGCGCAATCGCGCGCATGTGTTGGTAGGCTTGGCCATTGCGGTGGCCAATATCGACGAGGTGATTGCGCTGATCCGTGGCGTGTCGTCGCCGGCGGACGCCAAGGAAAAGCTGATCGCGCGCGACTGGCCAGCGGGCGATGTGACGCCGCTGGTGGAACTGATCGCCGACCCGCGCCACAAGGTCTCCGAGGCGGGCACCTATAAGCTGTCGGACGCGCAGGCCGCCGCCATTCTGGCACTCACACTGTCCCGCCTCACCGCTCTCGGCCGTGAGGAAATCGCCGACGAGTTGCGCAAGATCGGCGTGGAAATCCAGGATTTTCTCGATATCCTGTCATCACGCGCGCGGATCATCACGATCATTCGCGACGAATTGTCGGCCATCAAGAACGAGTTTGCGGTGCCGCGCCGCACCGAGATCATCGAGATGGAGGGCGACGTCGAGGACGAAGACCTCATCGCGCGCGAGGACTGCGTCGTCACCGTCTCCATGAAGGGCTACGTCAAGCGTGTCCCCCTTGCAACGTATCGGGCGCAGCGCCGCGGCGGCAAAGGCCGCGCCGGCATGTCGACGCGCGACGAGGATGTGGTGACGCAGATCTTCATCGCGTCGACGCACACGCCGGTGCTGTTCTTCTCGTCGCGCGGCATGTGCTACCGCATGAAGGTGTGGCGGCTCCCCGCCGCAACACCCCAAAGTCCGGGCAAGGCGCTGATCAACCTGCTGCCGCTGTCGGAAGGCGAGACGATCACCTCGATCCTGCCGCTGCCGGAGGACCCGGCAACATGGGGGGCGCTGGAGCTGATGTTCGCCACCCGCTCAGGCAATATCCGCCGCAACAGCCTCGGCGATTTCGAGAATATCCAGCGCCAGGGCAAAATCGCCATGAAGCTGGACGAGGGCGACAGCATCGTCTCGGTGGCGATCGCCGTACCCACCGACGACTGCCTGCTGACAACCGCGCACGGCCAGTGCATCCGGTTCCTGATCGAAGATCAGGTGCGCATGTTCGCCGGGCGCTCGTCCGACGGGGTCCGCGGCATCCGGCTGGAAGAGGGCGACCGCATCATCTCAATGGCTATCCTGCATCACATGGAAGCGACCCCGGCCGAGCGCGAGGCCTATATCCGGCAGTCGCTCGCCATCCGACGCGCACAGAGTGCAGAGGCCACGGATGAGGCCGATGCGACTGCGACATCGGCCGACGCCGACGAGGAGAGCGTGGGCGGCATTGCCGAGTTGACACCGGAGCGCTACGCCGAACTCGGCGCGCGCGAACAGTTCGTGCTCACGGTCTCCGAAAAAGGCTTTGGCAAGCGGACCTCCTCCTATGCAATCCGCACCTCGGGCCGCGGCGGCAAGGGCATCACTGCCATGCAGGTCAGCGAACGCAACGGCACGCTCGTCGGCTCTTTCCCCGTTGAGGACAACGACCAGATCATTCTCGTCACCGACGCGGGCAAACTCATCCGCTGTCCGGTTCATGACGTGCGGATCGCAGGGCGCGGCGCGGCCGGGGTGCGCATTTTCAAGACGGACGACGCCGAAAAAGTTGTCTCGGTGGAGCGCATTCCCGACGACGGAACTTCAGCAGACAGCGACGGCGACGAGGGTGGCGACGCCACGCCGGGGGCTGCACCTGCGGCGTGATGCAGCAGGCCTGCTCACCGGAACGTGATGGGCTTTGATCGGGCGGCGCGGGTGGCGGCGGGTATAAAGCGCCATCCCTGACGCCAGGAGCATGACACCGACATGAGCAACCGGACCACGACGATCGATCGAACGGCGGCGCCTGTCCCTCATGCCGGTGTAGCGCCGCGAAAATTTGCCGATCCCGTCTGGACGGCAAAGGGTGAGCGGCGCGCCGTGGTACCGCTGACGTATCTCCATACGCTGTGGCTCAACACCGGCACGCTCTGCAATATCGCTTGTACTAACTGCTACATTGAAAGCTCGCCCAAGAACGACGCGCTCACCTATCTGACACGCGCCGACGCGCGCGCATTTCTCGACGAGGCCACGGCGATGGCAAAGCCGCCGCGCGAGATCGGGTTCACCGGCGGCGAGCCCTTCATGAACCCGGATTTTATCGACATGCTGGGGGACAGCCTCGCCGCGGGCTTCCAAGTGCTGGTGCTGACGAATGCGATGAAGCCGAT
>JANYHP010000329.1 GCA_025359005.1 Hyphomicrobiaceae bacterium
ATCAGATCCACCAGGTCCTGCTCGCGCCCGGTGCGCCCGGACACCCAGATCAATCCGGCTGGATTGGAGGTCAGGCTCAACACGATCGCGTCACCCGGCCACTGGCGGAGATGTGATGTGACCAAGGCTATCGCCGCGTCCGCTTGACCCGCAAACACCAGCCGCAGCAGTTCGACGTAGCTCTTCTCCCTCGGCAACAGGGTCGCAATCAGCGCCTGTGCCTTGGCGAGCGATGCCATGGCTGCCACCGGGTCGTTCGCCATCAGGAGCGCTCTCGCCTTGCCCAAATGCGCTAATGCGAAGTCAGGGTCTGCCGTGGTCGCGCGGTCGAACGCGTCTCCAGCACCAGGATATTGCGAGAACAGATATTCGCAGCCTTGGACGTAAGCGTCGGTCGCGGACGGCGAATGGGTTGTCAGTGATTGCCCGTAACGATCCTGGAACATCGCAAGCCCCCAAATAGGCGCGGCAAACACGGCGGCAGAGCACGCGGGCCAAAGCACAACGCAGGTCGATTGGTCCAGGCCGGTGTCAAAGGCTATCACCCGGGAAGGCCCATGCCGATGTCTCGTATCGGCCGGGTCGAAACCGCCGAAACGCTGCAACGGTTCTGGCCGCAGGGAGAGTTCCCATGCTGCCGCGCCCGACCTGCCGTCATGTTGCAGCGCACTTTTTGTTTGGCAAATCGTTGGGTTCCAGCTAACTTGCTCAAATCATAGGCATCAAAACTCACTGAGCAAAATTTAGGCACATGCCACTGACGCAGTCATCTGAGCCAGTACTCCCCGCCGTTCGCGTCGGGAGCGTCGGGCTGCCCAATCCGGTGGTGCTGGCGCCGATGTCGGGCGTCTCGGACCTGCCGTTCCGCCGCATCGCGGACGCCCACGGCGCCGGTCTGGTCGTCTCTGAAATGGTGGCCAGCCAGGAATTGGCCGCCGAGCGCCGCGACGTGCAGCGCCGCGCCGAAGGGGCGGGGCTTGCCCGCTACGTCATACAACTCGTCGGCCATGATCCGCGTTGGATGGCCGAGGGCGCGCGACTGGCGGAAGGCCTGGGCGCCCACATCGTCGATATCAACATGGGGTGCCCGTCGCGGGAAGTGACCGGGCGGCTCTCGGGGTCGGCCTTGATGCGCGATCTTGATCATGCCCAGCGCCTGATCGAGGCGGTGGCGGGCGCGGTGCAGGTGCCGGTTACGCTCAAGATGCGGCTCGGCTGGGACGACAAATCCGCCAATGCCCCTGAACTGGCCCGCCGCGCCGAAGCGGCCGGCATCGCCATGCTGACCGTGCATGGGCGCACCCGCTGCCAGTTCTTCAAGGGCACCGCCAATTGGGCGCGCGTGCGCGACGTCGTCGAGGCGGTCACGATCCCTGTCGTCGTCAACGGCGATATCGCCAGCAGCGGCGACGCGCGGTCAGCGCTTGCCCAGTCGGGTGCGGCCGGCGTCATGATCGGCCGCGGCGCATACGGCGCGCCGTGGCTGCCGGGTGTCATCGCAGCCGACCTCGCCGGGGTGCCGGCTGCCGCGCCCGCGCGGGCAACCCAGGGCGCCATCGCCATCGCGCACGTCGAGGCCATGCTGGCCCACTACGGCAGCCACCTCGGTCTCAGGAACGCGCGCAAGCACATCGGCTGGTATTTGCTGTCAAGCGGCGCCACGCCCGAGCGCGTGAAGGTCTGGCGCCGTCGCCTGTGCGCCGACGACAATGCGGCCGCCGTGCTCGCCGGTCTCGCCGAGTTCTACCGTGAAGACGCCGACACCATGGAGTGCGCCGCATGAACGCCACGCGCGCGCACGCCAGCCCCGCCACAGCCGTGCCGGTCGACGGCATTCCCCACGAAGCCGTGATGGGCGCCATTCCCTACCCCGTGCTTGTCATCGGCGACGGTGATCGGCCGCTTTATGCCAACGCCGCCGCCGAGACGTTTTTCTCGATGGGGCAGTCGTTGCTCAAGCGTCACCCGCTCGCCGACCTTGTCGGCCGCAGTTCGCCCCTCGTGGCACTCGTCGCCCAGGTGCGCCGCACGGGCGCCACCGTCAACGAGTACGGCGTCGATGTTGCCGTGCCGCGGATCAGCGCGACCCGTCTCGTCGATGTCTACGGCGGCCTGCTGCCCGATCGCGCGCCGCTCGTGCTGCTGATGCTACAGCAGCGCTCCATGGCGCAGATGATCGAGCGCCAGCTGACCCACCGCGCCGCGGCCCGCTCGGTCTCCGGCATGGCCGCCATGCTGGCTCACGAGATCAAGAATCCGCTGTCGGGTATCCGTGGCGCCGCCCAACTGCTCGAGCCTGTGCTGGGAGCCGAAGACCGTACGCTGACCCATCTGATCTGCACCGAGACCGACCGCATTCGCAATCTGGTCGACCGCATGGAAGTGTTCGGCGACGAGCGCCCGCTGGAGAAATCGCCGGTCAACGTCCATGCCGTGCTCGATCACGTCAAGCGGTTGGCGCAGAGTGGTTTTGCGCGCGCAATCACGATTGCCGAGGAGTACGACCCCTCGCTGCCGGCCATTCCAGCCGATCGCGATAAACTGGTGCAGGCCGTTCTCAACCTCGTCAAGAACGCCGCCGAAGCGCTGGGTGATCCCCCCGCCGCCAGCGCGCGTCTGGTTCTGCGCACGGCGTTCCGGCCCGGCGTGCGGCTGGCGTTGCCCGGCACTCAATCGCGCGTCAGCCTGCCGTTCATGATCGAGATCGAGGACAACGGCTCCGGCATCGCCGGCCACGTCAAGGAACACCTGTTCGATCCGTTCGTGACGACCAAGCATTCGGGCACGGGCCTCGGCCTCGCGCTCGTCGCCAAGATCGTCGCCGATCATGGCGGCATCATCGAGTGCGAAAGCGCACCGCGGCAGACGATTTTTCGCGTGCTGTTGCCGATTGCCGACCACACCCGGTCGCGCGCGCCGGCCGTCGCCACGCCGTCCCCTGACGTGAGACCTGATCTGAGAAAGGCCGCCCCATGAGCCGTGGAACCGTCCTCGTCGCCGACGACGATACCGCCATCCGCACCGTGCTCAATCAGGCCCTCGTGCGCGCCGGCTACGCGCCGCGCGTGACGGGCAACGCCGCCACGCTCTGGCGCTGGGTGAGTGATGGCGAAGGCGACGTCATCATCACCGACGTCGTCATGCCCGATGAGAATGCCTTCGATCTGATCCCGCGCATCCGCCGCCTGCGACCGGATCTCCCCATCATCGTCATGAGCGCGCAGAACACGCTGATGACGGCGCTCCAGGCCGCTGAAAAGGGGGCCTACGAATACCTGCCCAAGCCCTTCGATCTCAACGAGTTGATCGGCGTTGTCGGCCGCGCCCTCGCCGAGCCGAGCCGCAAGGCGGCACCTAAAAAGCCCGAGCCCGACGGCGATGCTGCAATGCCGCTCATCGGCCGTTCGCCGGCCATGCAGGACATCTATCGCATTCTCGCCCGCCTCACCCAGACCGACCTCACCGTGATGATCAACGGCGTAAGCGGCACCGGCAAGGAACTCGTCGCCCGCGTGTTGCACAACTTCGGCAAACGCAAGCATGGGCCGTTCGTGGCCATCAACATGGCCGCCATACCGCGCGAACTCATCGAGAGCGAATTGTTCGGCCACGAGAAGGGTGCCTTCACCGGTGCGCTCGCCCGCGCCACCGGCCGCTTCGAGCAAGCCGAGGGCGGCACGCTGTTCCTCGATGAAATCGGCGACATGCCGATCGACGCTCAGACGCGGCTGCTGCGCGTGCTGCAAACCGGTGAGTTCACGGCGGTTGGCGGCACCCGCAGCCAGCGCGCCGATGTTCGCATTGTGTCGGCCACCAATCAGGACCTTGTCGGCCTGATCGAAGCGGGACGTTTTCGCGAAGATCTTTATTATCGCCTAAACGTCGTGCCGGTGCCGTTGCCGCCGCTGCGTGCCCGCATCGAGGATATTCCGGCGCTGGCACGGCGTTTTCTCGAACTTGCCGCAAGCGAGGGTTTGCCGCGCAAGACGCTCGATACCCATGCCCTGGAGGCGCTGCGACGCCACAGCTGGCCCGGCAATGTCCGCGAGCTGGAAAACCTCATGCGCCGGTTGGCGGTGCTCGAACGCGGCGATATCATCACCGCGGCGGCAGTCCAGGCGGGGCTGGGCACCCGT
>JANYHP010000337.1 GCA_025359005.1 Hyphomicrobiaceae bacterium
CTTCGCGGCATGTTGGTGAGCAAATGTCAGCGCCATAAGGAACACTAGCAACATTAGGTTTCTAGTGCAGCTTTTGCATCTGACGTTTGGTCACCAGTCTTGCCGCAAACGGGTACCAAACGTCAGATGCGCTGCACTAGTAGGCGACCGGTGCAGCGTCAAGACAACCCGCTTGGGGGATATTGGCGGATCGGTGGGGCATGCCTTCGTGCTGTGCGGACTTGGCCTCTCCCACGCGACCGACAAACCAGCTAAGCGGTCGACCACGAACGCGTCATCACTGCCCCATCGGAGCGCCGACAATGATTGAACAGCCGCCAGCCTCAGCGACCAGGCCGGCCGATCCACTGGCGGCCGGGCTGAAATATCGTCGTGTCCTGCTCAAGCTGTCAGGCGAGGCGCTGATGGGCAAGACCGGCTACGGCATCGATATGACGACTGTGATGGGCCTCGCCGGCGCCATCAAGGAGGCTATGCAGTCCGGCCTCGAACTGGGCCTGGTGATCGGCGGCGGCAATATTTTTCGCGGCCTGCAAGGCGCCGCCAAGGGCATGGACCGGGCTTCCGGCGACTACATGGGCATGCTGGCGACGGTGATGAACGCGTTGGCCTTCCAGAACGCGCTGGAAAACCTGTCGGTCAAGGCGCGCGTGCTGTCCGCCATCCCCATGCCGACGGTGTGCGAGGCCTTCGTGCGCTCCAAGGCGCTGCATCACCTTGAAGAGCGCCGCGTAGTCATCTTTGCCGCCGGCACCGGCAACCCCTTTTTCACGACCGACACCACGGCCGCACTGCGGGCTGCCGAAATGAGCTGCGAGGTCATCTTGAAGGCCACCCAGGTCGACGGCGTTTACGATAGCGACCCCAACAAGAACCCGGCGGCCAAGCGCTACGACACGGTCGGTTATGCCGAGGTGCTCGCCAAGGACCTCAAGGTGATGGACGGGGCCGCCATTGCTCTTGCTCGTGACAACAATATTCCGGTAGTGGTTTTCTCTATCGACGATCCGGCCAATCTGGGGCGTGTGCTGCGCGGCACGGCAACGTGTACCCGCGTTTCGGGGTAGCGGATCAGGCGATCTGTGCGGAGCTTCGGACGCAGAGTAGTGTCGCAACGGTACTGCCACAATGCGAAGCTGGAGCGATTGTGACATAAGGGGCGGAAGTTCGGGCCGATCGTCGGTCCAGCCGCATGATCAGGCCGCGGTGGATGATCAGGCCGAGAGAGTGTGGCAAGAGACGTTAGCAAGATTCGGTAGCAAGAGACGCTAGGAAGAATGCCATGGCTGTCAAATTCGATATTGCTGACCTTGAGCGGCGCATGCGTGGCTCTATCGATCAGTTCAGGAAGGAGCTTTCCGGGCTGCGCACCGGCCGCGCCAGCTCGCACTTGCTCGATCCGGTGATGGTCTCGGTGTACGGCGCCAAGATGCCGATCACGCAGTGTGCGACCGTGTCCACGCCGGACGCCAAGACCATCTCCGTCCAGGTCTGGGACAAAAGCCAGGTTGCGGCCGTCGAGAAAGGCATCCGCGAGGCCAATCTCGGGTTGAACCCCGTCATCGACGGCACGCTGATCCGGCTTCCGATTCCAGCCCTCAATACCGATCGCCGCAACGAACTGGCCAAGCTGGCCCACAAATATGCCGAGCACACCCGCGTTAACGTACGCAACGTGCGTCGGGAGGGGATGGAGGGCCTGAAGAAGTCCGAAAAGGATGGCATGAGTGAAGACGAAAGCCGCAAGAACGGCACCAAGGTCCAGGAACTGACCGACAAATTGATCAAGGAAATCGATCAGCTGATGGCCGCCAAGGAAGCCGAAATCAAACAGGTCTGATGCCGATCCTGCTCCGTCGCCAGCCTCTCGAATTGCGCCCGGAACTGTCCGAGACTTCACATGACTCACCTCACGCCGCCCTCCAGCCTGACTGCCCTGGGCCTGAAAGTCCCGCGCCACGTCGCCATCATCATGGATGGCAACGGGCGCTGGGCGGAAGCGCGCGGCCTGCCCCGGTTTGCTGGCCATACCGCGGGCGTGGAGGCCGTGCGCCGGACTGTGCGCGGCGCCATTGAGCTCGGGCTGCAGTTCCTCACGATCTACAGCTTCTCGACCGAAAACTGGACGCGGCCGGAGGCTGAAGTCTCGTTCCTCATGGGGCTGATGCGGCGCTTCATTCGCTCCGATCTGGCCGAGCTGCACAAGAACGGCGTGCGCATCCGCATGCTCGGCGAGCGGACGCGACTAGATCCAGACCTGCTGGCGCTGATGGACGAAGCCGTTGAAATAACAGGTGGAAACACAGCGCTCACCCTGGTCATCGCATTCAATTACGGTGGTCGCGACGAAATTGCCAAGGCCGCCCGTCGCCTGGCAGCCCAGGTCGTCGAAGGTGCGCTGACACTCGACGCGATCACGCCGGAAGCCATGAGCGCGGCGCTCGACACGCACGACTTGCCCGATCCGGATCTGCTGATCCGAACCAGCGGCGAAGAGCGATTGTCGAACTTTCTGCTCTGGCAGCTGGCCTATGCGGAATTCCTGTTCCTGGACGTTCTGTGGCCGGATTTCGATCGGGCGTGGCTCGAGCGCGCGCTGCAGGAATACCGGATCCGGGACCGGCGCTTCGGTGGGCTTGTCCGCTCCACGGCTTGACAGGCACGGCGCGCGAATGGCCTGCTCCGAAGTCTCGCGACTTGGGCGCTGGCCGGAATGTGTCGCGCCGCGTACGTCGTCCCGGATTTCGGCACAGGCAGAAAAGCAGCCGCTGATGAGCAACGCTGAACGTCCTGAGATGCCCCTGCGCGGCGAGGGCCAGAGAGCGCCCCAAGGGACGCGCGGCCTGAGCGATCGCGTCGGGCGGGACTTGTGGCCACGCGTCGCCTCCGGGGTGGTGCTGGCAGCCGTTGCCATCGCCGCCATCTGGGGCGGAGTGGTGCCATTGGCCGTGCTGCTGGCCCTCGTCGGTGCGGTCGTCGCCTGGGAATGGGGCCATATAGTCCGCGGCGCCGATCTCGATGCGGCAACGTCCGCGCACGTGGCGACGGTTGCCTCGGGCATTGCGCTAACCGGGCTTGGCCTTGCCGGGCCGGCAATCGTTGGGGTGCTCATCGGCACGATCCTGACCGGGGTGCTGAGCTTCGGCCGCCACGGGGTGCTATCGGCGCTGGGGGTCTTGTTCGCCGGGCTGCCTGGCATCTGCCTGCTCTGGCTCCGCGGTGACGAACCATATGGAATGACTGCTGTTTTCTTCGTCGTCGCAGCGGTTGTGGCGACCGATATCGGCGCCTATTTCAGTGGCCGGTTGATCGGCGGGCCGAAGCTCTGGCCGGCCATTTCGCCCAATAAGACTTGGGCTGGATTAGCCGGCGCTGTTGCCGCCGCCGCAGGTGTTGCCGCCCTGTTCTCGTTTGCCGTGCCGGGCAGCATTGGCACTCATCTGGCCGTGTCTGGCGCCGCACTGGCCTTGATCGCGCAGGCTGGCGATCTGGCCGAATCGGCCCTCAAGCGCCACTTCGGCGTCAAAGACGCCAGCACACTGATCCCCGGGCACGGCGGCTTCATGGACCGCGTCGACGGGCTGGCGTTCGCGTCCATGGGCGCTGCAATCTGGGTGGTCTTGCGCAACATCGCGGCCCCGGCGCAGGCGCTTTTGTCATGGTGAGTGTGTCGCGCGCGGTGCCTGATGGCCAGCCAGGTTCACGCCCAGGCGCGCCGCAACGGATCTCCGTCCTGGGCGCGACCGGCTCGGTCGGCGCCAGTACGCTCGACCTGCTGGCGCGGGAACCTGAGCGCTATTCCGTCGCGGCCTTGACGGCCGGCTCCAACGCAACCGAACTCGCAATCAAGGCGCGTCAGCATCAGGCGCAGCTCGCTGTCGTTGCCGACCCGGCGGCTTATGCGGCACTCAAGGCCGATCTTGCGGGCAGTGGCATCGCAGTCGCGGCCGGTCCCTCGGGGCTCGACGAGGCGGCCGCCCTTGCTGCCGACTGCGTCGTGGCCGCCATCGTCGGCGTAGCGGGCCTCAGGCCGACAATGAAAGCCGTCGCACAGGGCCGCCGCATCGCGCTGGCCAACAAGGAGTGCCTGGTCAGCGCCGGCAGCCTGTTCATGGACGCAGTCCGCCGCCATGGCGCCGAATTGCTCACCGTCGACAGCGAGCATTCCGGCGTCTTGCAGACGTTCGAGCACCACAATCGGGACGAGATCGCCTGTGTCACGCTCACCGCGTCCGGCGGGCCCTTCCGCACCTGGTCGGCGGCCGAAATAGAGGGCGCAACCTTGGAAAAGGCGCTGAAGCATCCCAACTGGTCGATGGGCGCCAAGATCACCATCGATTCGGCCACGATGATGAACAAGGGCCTTGAATTGATCGAGGCGCTGCATCTGTTTGATCTGCGGCCCGACCAATTGGCCGTGCTCGTCCACCCGCAGTCCATCGTCCATGCCCTCGTCGAATATCGCGACGGATCGGTGCTGGCTCAGCTCGCGAGCCCCGATATGCGCTTGCCGATCGCGTTGGCCCTGACCTGGCCAGCCCGTCGCCCGACGCCGACCCCGCGCCTCGATCTGGCGAAGTTGGGCAGTTTGACCTTCGAGGCGGCCGACGAAGTGCGCTTCCCGGCCCTGCGGCTGGCGCGCGCCGCCATGGCCCAGGGCGGCGGTGCCACGGCAGCCCTGAACGCCGCCAACGAGGTCGCTGTCGCAGCGTTTCTTGCCAAGCGGTGCAAATTCGTCCACATCGCCCGCACGGTCGAGGGTGCGCTGGAGGCCCTCGCAGCGGGCGGTCAGCTGCAAGTCCCGTCCGATCTTGAAGGCATCATGGCTTTGGACGACGAGGCGCGACGCGCTGCAACAGCCATCCTCGCCCGCCTTGGCTAAGTGCCGGGGCGCCCCCATATTGGGCGAGGCGTGCAGAACTGTGCGGTTGCGTGGCATGCGGTCGGCCCCGGCACGATACCTGCCGGCACGATACCTGCTTGGCAGTCGCGCAACTGACGTAATGATCCGAAAGTGTTCCGATTTCCGCGACGTTTCCCTTGTGAGGACATGCGCATGCAAGCCCTGGCATCTACCTTCGGCAGCGTCGGCAATGGCCTGTTTACTGCGGCCGCCTTCCTGTTCGTTCTCTCGATTGTCGTGGTGATCCACGAATTGGGGCATTTTCTCGTTGCCCGCTGGTGTGGCGTCAAGGTCGACGAATTCGCCATGGGCTTCGGTCGCGAGATCTACGGCTGGCACGACAGCAAGGGCACGCGCTGGCGGCTAAACTGGATCCCGCTCGGCGGCTACGTCAAGTTCATGGACGACGCCAATGGTGCCAGCATCCCTGATCCCGAGGCGATCCGGAACATGAGCGCCGACGAGCGCGCCACGTCGTTCCACGGCAAGGCGCTCTGGCAGCGCGCCGCGGTGATCGCCGCGGGGCCCATTGCCAATTTTATACTTGCGGTTGTGTTGCTGGCGGCAATCTTTATGACCTGGGGCGTGCCCACGACCCCGGCGCTGGTTGACGAAGTCGTCGAAGGTGGCGCTGCCGATCGGGCCGGACTTAAGGCCGGTGACTTGATCGTGGAGATCGACGGCACGGCCATCGAGAGCTTCGGCGACCTTCAGCGCGTCATTTCGATTAATCCAGACCGTAAGTTGCAACTAGCCTATGTCCGCAACGAAAAGAGGAACGTGGTCGAATTGACGCCGGAACTCAAGGAGGTTCCCGACGGTTTCGGCGGAACATTGCGTCAGGGCATGTTGGGGATCAAGCGGTCGAACCTGCCGTCGAATTGGACCTATAAGCACTACGGCCCGTTGGCGGCGCTCAGCCTCGGCGTCAAGGAGTGCTATTTCTTCGTCGAGCGCAACCTCTCGTATATGGGCGGTATCGTGACCGGCCGCGAAAAGGCCGACCAGTTGGGTGGACCGATTCGCATCGCGGATGCCGCCGGCAAGGTTGCTAGTCTTGGCCTTGTGCCGCTGCTGCACTTGACAGCGATGATTTCGGTCAGCGTTGGGCTGTTCAACCTCTTCCCGATCCCCCCATTGGACGGTGGTCATTTGCTCTATTACGCGGCCGAAGCCGTGCGCCGGCGTCCCTTGAGTGAAGGCACGCAAGGCGTTGGATTCCGTATGGGTTTAGCCCTTATCCTGATGCTCGCCGTGTTCGCATTGTGGAACGACCTGGGCATCCTCAAGCGTTGGATCGGCGGCTGATCCAACGCAGGCGTCCCAGGCGGAGGGGCGCCCGCTTCAGAATCCCGGGCACTGGCGTAGTTTTGCCACTTCCCACATGGTTGCTGAATCGTTAAGTCTAGCCCTGGCTAAGGTGCGTCTGTGGCTTGCGGAACAACCGCAAGCCGTGGCCTTGGGGGTTGCGAAGTAAAATCGCGCGACGCACGTAGTTCGGCCTGATGGTGCTGCCGACGGCATCAGGCTCTCTTGGGGGACGGCAATCAGGAAAGCGAACGCTCGCACATGCGGATGCTTCGGAAGACAAAAAACATGGCGCAGCGTGCGCTGGCGGCCGCTGTGCTTACGGCAGGCCTGTCGGTCGTTGTTGGTGCCTCTAGTCTTGTGCTCAGTGCCGGGTCGGCGATGGCCCAAGGCGCAATCATTCGTGACATCCGTGTCGAGGGGAACCGGCGCCTGGAGCCGGAGACCATTCGCTCCTATATGAAGCTTTCGGTCGGCGAAGCCTACGACGACGCTAAAGCAGACGAGACCATCAAGGCGCTTTTCTCTACGGGCCTGTTTTCCGACGTAAAGGTCAACCGCACCTCGACCGGTGTCGTGGTTGTCGTTGTTGAGAACCCCGTGATCGCGCAAGTGGCCTTCGAGGGAAACAGTGAGGTCGAGAAATCGGCACTCGAGGCAGAAGTTCAGCTCAAGCCGCGCTCTGTCTTCACGCGCGCCAAGGCTCAGGCCGACGTGCAGCGCATCCTTGATGTCTATCGCCGCCAGGGTCGCTTCGCGGCCAGCGTGCAGCCCAAGCTGATCGAGTTGGACAATAATCGCGTCAACGTGGTCTTCGAGATCAACGAAGGCCAGGCGACGAAGGTCAAGAGCATCGCGTTTGTCGGCAATCACGTTTTCTCAGATAGCCAACTCCGCGACATCATCTCGACAATTCAGTCGGGTCTGTTTGACTTTCTCAAGGGCACCAACATCTACGATCCGGATCGGCTCAATCTGGATAAGGAATTGCTGCGCCAGTACTATCTGAAGAACGGTTACGCCGATGCGCGCGTCGTCTCCGCCAACGCCGAACTTGATCGCGATGGTTCGGGCTTCTTCATCACCTTCGTGATCGAGGAAGGGCAGATCTTCAAGTTCGGTACCGTTACGGTTGAATCAAAACTTCCGGGCGTCAACACCGCAGTGCTTGAGCGCGAATATTCGACCAAAGCCGGTGACACTTTCAATGCGTTGCTGCTGGACAAGTCAGTCGAAGCGCTGACCGTCAAGGTCGCCGAGCAGGGCTTCGCCTTCGGCCGCGTCCGCCCGCGCGTTGATCGCGTTCCTGGAACCAACCAGATCAATATCGCCTACGTCGTCGAGGAGGGTCCGCGGATTTATATCGAGCGGATCAACGTCAGCGGCAACGAGCGCACCAAGGATCATGTGATCCGTCGCGAATTCAAGGTCGCCGAGGGTGATGCATTCAATCAGCTTCTCGTTGAAAGCGCCAAGAAGCGGCTGCAGAATCTCGGCTTCTTCAAGGCGGTCGATATCAAGCGCCGCCAGGGCAGCGCCCAGGATCGTGTCGTTCTGGATGTCGAAGTCACGGAGCAGCCAACGGGTGAGCTGTCGTTCGGTGCCGGATACTCCACGTCAGAAGGTGTGATCGGCGACGTCAGCTTGACCGAGCGCAACCTGCTCGGCAATGGCCAGTTCCTCCGCCTCGGTGTTTCGGGCTCCAAGGAGCGCTTGAACCTCAACCTCGGCTTCACTGAGCCGCGCTTCCTCGGCTCCAACGTCGTCGCCGGCTTCGACCTTTTCCGCAACACCACGACCGCAACGTCGACATCGCCTTACAGCACGTCGCGGACCGGCGGTGGCGTTCGCCTCGCCTTCCCCCTGGCCGAAAATGTGTGGCTGAACACGGGCTACTCCATCTCGCGCGATACGCTCTCGATTCCGACGGATTACAGCTCGATTGCCTCGCGGGCCATCAAGGAAGCATGCGGTTGGCAGGATTCCTTCGGCGCCGTCGATGCGACGACAGGTTTGGCGGCGAACAACGGTACATGCGACGGCCAGGCGCGTTGGGTTTCGACGGGCAGCGTCGGCTTCACCATCGACAACCGCAACCATCCGAAGAACCCGACGAGCGGCACATTCTTTCAGACCGGCGTCGATGTGGCTGGCTTAGGGGGCGACGTCCACTTTGCGCGCTTCAACGGCGAAGGCCGCGCCTATTATCCGGTGGCTGATAAGGTCACGTTCGTGACCCGTGCGGCCGGCGGCCATATCGTGGGCTGGGGTGGCCAGGATGTTCGCTTGCTCGATCTGTTCTACAAGGGTGGCGAAACCATTCGCGGCTTCAACAACCTTGGCTACGGACCGCGCGATCTCTCTTCCACCAACCAAGATGCGCTCGGTGGGACCACTTACTGGACCACGACGGCTGAGTTGCGCTTCCCCATCCCGCTCATTCCAGAGGAACTCGGCATGAGCCAAGCCGTGTTTGCGGATGCCGGCTCGCTGTTCGGCGCCGGCGCGCTGGCCAAGAACCTCAATTCCAAATGCGGGGCCTCGAAGCTCCCCGACGGCACAAACGCGGGTGTCTGTCTTGCCGACGATGCGAAGATCCGCTCCTCGGTTGGTTGGAGCTTGATGTGGAATTCGCCGCTCGGTCCGCTGCGCGTCGACCTCGCAAAGGCACTGACCAAGGACGCCTACGACAAGACTCAGATCTTCCGCTTCGGCGCGACGACGAAGTTCTGAGCGGGCGCCAGTCGATTGTTAGGCAGAAAGGGCGGTCACCGAGGTGGCCGCCCGTGCTGTTTTTCGGCGACGCGGGGTGATGGCGCGGCGGCTGTGGGCGGTATTCCTGCAGCGTCGTCCCCGACGGCTTGCGCGCGGGCGGCGAACATGAGATCGAGCGAGCGGCGCAGGAAACTGCGCGCGGCGACGTTGGGTAGTATCGTCCTAATCCGCAAGGGCCGGCAGCAAGTTCGCAGGACCAGCAGCGAGTACCTCGATCGTGATGGAACATCCCGGATTTTTCGAACGCGCCGGCCCCTATTCAATTGCCGAACTTGCGCATCGCTTGGGCTGCGAGATCGCGCCGGGACACGACACCACGACACTGATCACCGATATCCGGCCGCTCGACGAAGCGGGACCCGGACAGCTGTCGTTCCTCGACAACCGCAAGTATCTGCCGCACCTGCAAGCGTCGCGCGCTGCGGCCTGCCTGATCGCACCCGCCTTTGTCGGACGCGTTCCGGCGGGCACAGTGCCGCTGCTCTTGAAGAGCCCCTATCGCGGCTTCGCTCAGGCTTTGGCCATCTTCTACCCCGATGCCATGCACCCCAAGGCCGCCCTGTCTGAGGCTGGCGAAGCGCTGATCCACCCTTCGGCGCGCATCGAGCCGGGTGTGCTCATCGAACCCGGCGCCGTCGTTGGCCGCGAGGCGTGGATCGGCACGGGCACGACGATCGCCGCGGGCGCCGTCGTCGGCTATCGCGTCACCATCGGCCGCGGCAGCTACATCGGCCCGCTGGCGTCGCTCATGCACGCCCTCGTCGGCGACCGCGTCATCATTCATGCCGGCGTGCGCGTCGGGCAGGATGGCTTCGGCTTCGCGATGGGGCCGGGCGGCCATCTCAAGGTGCCCCAGATCGGTCGCGTGGTCATCCAGAACGACGTCGAGATCGGCGCCAACAGCACCATCGATCGCGGCGCTCTTAAGGATACTGTCATTGGCGAGGGGACAAAAATTGATAATCTGGTTCAGATCGGGCACAACGCAGTGATCGGACGTCATTGCGTCATTGTCGGGCAGGTCGGCATTGCCGGTTCGGCGATACTTAGTGACTACGTCGTGGTCGGCGGCCAGGGTGGCGTTGCCGGTCACATCACGATCGGCACCGGCGCACAGATCGCTGGCGCCAGTCACGCCAAGGACAGTGTACCCGCAGGCGCGCGCGTGGTGGGCACGCCGGCGCGGCCATTGCGGGAATGGGCGCGCGAGCAGGTCGCGCTCAAGCGGCTGGTTTCCGGTGCCGGTCGGCCGGCCGCCGACGAACCTGTCGATGAGCCAGGGTGAGCAGGTGTGTCCGGTCTGGGCACGCGCAGGGATGAGGTGCGGTGCAGAATGAGCATTTTCCACCAAAGTGAAAACCGGTTTGGTGCAGAAAATGCGACAAACAGATGTTTAGTGCGCTGTCCTCGATAACAACCAAGTGGAAAGCGCTCTAGCAAGGCCGCCACCGCAGAACGATTGGAGCCGATGTGTGATGGACGACGCCAAGTCCTTGAACCCGAAGTCCTCGAACCTGAAGTCCTCGAACCCGAAGTCCGCGAGCATGAAAACAGAGGCTGGCACGCCGGCTGCCCCGTCGCTGCCGAGCGCCGACATCGCTTTGATCATGAAGCTTCTGCCGCATCGCTATCCGTTCCTGCTGCTCGACCGCATCATCGAGATGGATCGCGACCAGAGCGCCATCGGCATCAAGAACGTGACCATCAACGAACCCTTCTTTCAGGGGCATTTTCCCGGCTATCCCGTGATGCCGGGGGTGCTCATCATCGAGGCCCTGGCGCAGACGGCTGGCGCCTTGTGCGTGCACAATGCCGGCAAGCGCGATATTCCACAGATCGTCTATTTCATGAGCATCGACGGCGCCAAGTTCCGCAAGCCGGTGGTGCCGGGCGATCAACTGCATCTGCACGTCAACAAGATCCGCAATCGCGGTCCCGTTTGGCGTT
>JANYHP010000339.1 GCA_025359005.1 Hyphomicrobiaceae bacterium
CTCTGTGTTCATCCTTGCGGCGCATTTGATTGGACGGATTCCTTTGTCGGCCTAGACTTGGCGGTCCAACCACGCAGATGGACCCTCCATGACGACCCCTCTTCAGCATCTGGCGTGTATCGGCGTTTTTTGCGATGTGCCGGCGGAGGCACGGCAGGAGTTGGAAAGCCGCCTGCGGCAGGTCACCGTGCGCCGTGGCGACATGCTGGTCCGTCAGGGTGAGATGGCGGACAGTCTGTTCGTCGTCATGACCGGCCGCTTCGAGGTCCTGCGTGATGGCCGCGCCGAGCCGGTTGCCGAACTGGGCGCGGGCGAGCCGATCGGCGAAATCGCGTTCTTCGCCGGCGGCACGCGCACCGCCAGCCTGCGTGCGGTGCGCGACAGCGTCGTGTTCGAACTCAGCCGCGCCGAGTTCGACAGCCTCGCCCAGCAGTCACCAACCATCTGGTCGGCCATCGCTGCAACGTTGGCTCAGCGCCTCGCCCAGACCACCGCCGCGCCCAGCGCCACAAGCCCCATGCGACCGCGCACCATCAGCATCGTGCGGGCCGGCACCGCCCCCGTCTCGGCCGACTTCATCGCGCGGCTCGAAACCGCCTTCCAACCCGGCCGCGTGCTGCTGCTCGACGAAGCGGGCGCGGGCGGCGCCATCGACTGGGGCGTTTCCCTCGACCGCCGCGATGACGCCCGCTGGTTCAACGATATCGAAAGCCGGTTCGATACTGTCATCTACGTCGCGGACGACGCGCTGACCGCCTGGTCGGAAAAGGCGATCCGGCAATCCGATCTGGTGTTGTGCGTCGGCCGGCAAGGCGACGGCGAGGCCACGGCGCATGCCCCGAGCCCGCTCGAGATGTTCGCCGCAAAGCTGCACAAGCCGCACAATATCCGCCTCGTGCTGCTGCACGATAAGCCACCGCCCTTCTCCGGCACGCGCAACTGGCTCGCCACCCGGCCCTGGGTCGGCCTGCACCATCACGTCATGACGACAAAGGCCGCCGATTATGCGCGCCTCGCCCGCTTCCTCACCGGCCGCGCATTAGGACTGGTCGCCTGCGGCGGCGGCGCGTTTTCTGCGTCCCACATCGGCATCTATCAGGCGCTGGCCGAGGGCGGCCTCGACTTCGACATCATGGGCGGCACCAGCGGCGGCGCGGCGATGACGGCCGCCTTCGTGCAGGGCGCGTCGCCGGACGAGATCGAACACGCCGTACGCGAAATCTTCGTCACCCGCCGGGCCATGCGGCGCTGGACCTGGCCGCGCCACGGCCTGCTGGACCCGCGCGTGCTTGAAGCTGGCCTCACCGAATACCTCGGTGCCGTCGACATCGAGGACCTGCCGCGCCCGTTTTTCGCGGTGGCGACCAACCTCACGCGCAACGAGACCGTCTGTCTGCGCCGCGGCGCGCTGTGGCATGCGGTGCGGGCGAGCAGTTCCATTCCAGCCTTGCTGCCGCCCGTGATGACCGACGACGGCGATATCCTGGTGGATGGGTGCCTGCGCGAGAATGTGCCGATCGAGACCATGCACAGCCTCAAGGCCGGCCCCAACATCGTGCTCGATTTCCTGGTGCCGGCCATGCTTCAGCCTGCCGCCGGCACCGCGTCATCGGAGTGGCGGCTGGCGCCGCTCTATCGCCGCTTCGCCACGCTCGCGACGCTCGGCCGATCGCAGCCGCGGCCGCCGCCCCGCACCGGCCCCAGTGCCCAAGCGGTGCTGATGCGCAGCCTCATGCTGCAGAACGACGGGCTTGCCGCCCGCCTGCGCCCCGACGACCACCTGCTGGTGACGCCGATGCCCGGTGGCATCGCCCATCTCGACTGGCACCGCCACGCCGACCTGCGCCGCCACGCCTACACCCACGCCCGCGCGGCGCTTGCCCGCCTTGGCGAAACCGCGCCCGCGTGGCTGCGAGGCCCGGCCTGATCCAGCGGCTAGTGCAGCGCATCTGACGTTTGGTACCCGTTTGCGGCAAGACTGGTGACCAAACGTCAGATGCAAAAGCTGCACTAGAAACCTAATGTTGCTAGTGTTCCTTATGGCGCTGACATTTGCTCACCAACATGCCGCGAAG
>JANYHP010000340.1 GCA_025359005.1 Hyphomicrobiaceae bacterium
CTTCGCGGCATGTTGGTGAGCAAATGTCAGCGCCATAAGGAACACTAGCAACATTAGGTTTCTAGTGCAGCTTTTGCATCTGACGTTTGGTCACCAGTCTTGCCGCAAACGGGTACCAAACGTCAGATGCGCTGCACTAGCACGCATGCCGCGCGTGGCACCCACACCTCACCCGCGCGCCCGCGCGAAAAAGCCCTCTATGAACCGCTGGTAGATCTGCGTCAGCGCTTCCAGATCTGCCACCGCAACGCGCTCGTCAACATGGTGGGCGAGCGCGTTCGTCAACCCGAATTCCACGACCGGACAATGCGCCTGGATAAAGCGCGCGTCTGACGTGCCGCCGTTCGTCGTCAGTGCCGGCGTCCGCCCCGTAACTGCTAAAACCGCGCCCGCCAGCGTCTCGACCAACGGCCCCGGCTTCGTCAGGAACACATCGCCCGTGCCCGAGAACATGATCTCGAACCGCGCAGCCACCGCCGCCGCAGCCTCCGTCACCTGCGCCCGCACAGCGGCCTCCAGCCGCGGGCGCGTCCACTCCGTGTTGTAGCGGATGTTGAACTTGGCGCGCGCCTCCGCCGGAATGACGTTCGTCGCCGTGTTGCGCACATCGATCACCGTCACCTGCAAATTCGACGGCTGGAAATCTGGTGTGCCTTGATCGAGCTGCACCGACGCCAACCGGTCGAGAATGCGCACCAGCTTCGGCACCGGGTTCTCCGCGATATCGGGATACGCGGCGTGCCCCTGCCGTCCGTGCACGACGATCTCGCCATTGAGCGACCCGCGCCGGCCGATCTTGATCTCGTCGCCCAGCGCCTTGGGGTTCGACGGCTCGCCGACGAGGCAGGCGTCGAGCTTTTCCCCGCGCGCTGCAAGCCAGTCGAGCACCTTCATGGTGCCGTTGATGGAGGGCCCTTCCTCGTCGCCCGTGATCAACAGCGACAACGAGCCCACCGGCGTCCGACCCGTTGCCAGCAAACGTCCGGCGGCAGCGACAAAGCACGCAATCCCGCTCTTCATATCGACCGCGCCGCGGCCATACATCATCCCATCGACAACGGCCGCCGAGAATGGCGGATGCGTCCACTTGGTCTCGTCGCCCGGCGGCACCACGTCAGTATGCCCCGCAAAACACAGATTGGGGCCAGATGCCCCCCAGCGCGCATAGAGGTTTTCCACGTCCGGCGTGCCGGGTTCCGTCATCGTCATGCGATGGCAGGCGAACCCCGCCGCCCCGAGCACGTCCTGCAACAAAGTCAACGCGCCACCTTCGTCGGGTGTGATCGATCGGCAGCGGATCAACGCCGCCGTGAGTGCTACGGGATCGGTCAATGCTGGCAGCATCGGTGCTCAACTCGTTCTGAAAAGTTCCAAAAAGGCGCCTGAACGATCAGGTTTCTTCCCCACCCTTGGACGCCGGCGGGCCGCCGTGATAGCCCACCGGCCCCGCCTGCACCAACATGATCTTCTGCCAGATCTTCTGCGACAGGTTGGTGGTCAACCGCTCGATGTCACTCACCGCATCCACGATGACCGGATCGGGCTGGCTCTGCGCGTACAGCACCGCGACCTTAGCGACGAGCGACAGCATCTCCGAGCAATAATCGAGATAGCGCCCCAGTTCGAACGGCGTCAGCGTCCGCTTCGGCGAATGCGCGGTGGGCGCGCCGCCAGCGAGAACCGAGGCCGGCTCCTTGGTCAACTGATGCATGTCGACGACGTGAATGATCGACCTGAGCTCCGCCAGCGCCCGCAACGCCCGCCGCCGCTTCAGCCGGTCCTCGATCGTCACGAAAAAGAACAGCAAGCCCCCCATCACGAACACCAGATGGATCACCGCGTCGATACCCTGCACCAGCGTGTAGACGTTGTCCGGTGTCGTCTTGGTGAAGTCCACGAACCGCAGCAATTGCACGAGCCCCGCCGTCCCCAGCCCGAGCAGCACCACGATCGCAATCCACAAGCCCCAGTCGCGGCGGCCGATGGCTGCCGCCCGCGTCGACGTCTCGCGCGCGATGGTCGCCAGATCCGCACAGACGCGCGCCAACCCCGCCTCCGGGAAGCGATCACGGATGCGCGCCTCGAGCTGCGTCAATGACGCAACGACACGCGCCGCGTCGAGCCGACGATAGGGGGGTGGATTGGCCATGCCGTATCTGCCCGATTTCGCAACGCCCTGTCGAGGGTGCCCGGTCGACCCAGCTTATTCCCTTGCCGATCGCCGCCGTTCCAGGGATTGTCAGCCGACAGTCGCCGCCCCTCCAGGAGCCCGCATGACCCTTCCGCCGCCCGCGTCCGCGATGATCGCAAGCAATGGCCTCCAACTCTGCTGCGACAGTTTCGGACCCCTCGACGCGCCGCCGGTGGTGCTGGTGATGGGCCTCGGCGCCCAGATGATTTCCTGGGACGACGACTTCTGCCGCGCTTTGGTCGCGCGTGGGCTTCGCGTCATCCGCTTCGACAATCGCGACATCGGCAAGTCGACCTGGCTGCCCCACCTCGGCGTGCCCAACACGATGGCGCTGATGGCCAAGGCCGCCATCGGCCTCAAGCCACAAGTCCCCTACACCCTGCGCGACATGGCCACCGACACCGTCGGTCTGATGGATGCCCTCGGCCTCGCCCGCGCGCACGTCGTCGGCGCCTCCATGGGCGGCGGCATCGTGCAGGAAATGGCAATCCATACGCCCGACCGTCTGCTGTCGATGACCTCTATCATGTCCTCCACCGGCGACCCCACCTTGCCGCCGCCGTCCGCCGAGGCCATGGCGCTGCTGTTCGCCCCCGCGCCCTCGGAGCGGCAAGCCTATCTCGGCCACCACGCCAAGGTGCTCAAAGTTCTGCGCGGTCCCCATTTCGGCGAAGATCAGGTGAGTGACCGCGACAAGGCCGCCCACAACTTCGACCGTGGCCTCAACGGCGGCGGCGTCGCGCGCCAGTTGGCCGCCATTTTTGCATCCGGCAATCGCACCCAAGCGCTGTCCAAGGTCAAAACCCCGACGCTGGTGATTCACGGCGATGCCGACCCGCTGATCCGCGTTGCCGGCGGGCATGCCACGGCCGCTGCCATTCCAGGATCGACGCTCAAGATCATCGCTGGTATGGGCCACACTTTGCCGCGCCCCACGTGGTCACCCATCATCGACCACATTGCCGCGCTGGCACGCTGAAAATCTCCGCGGGAGACGACGTCATGATCAAGCACGATTTCGCCGACGTGAACGGCATTCGCATGCACTACGCCCATGCTGGCACAGGCAAGCTGATGCTGTTCGCCCACGGCTTTCCCGAATACTGGGCCTGCTGGAAAAAACTGCTGCCCGCCTTCGCTCGTGATCACCACGCCGTGGCCCCCGACCTGCGCGGTTACAATCTCACGTCCCGCCCGCCTGAGGTTGAGCAATACGCCATCGGCACTCTGGTCGACGATCTCGGCGCGCTGGCAAAATCCCTCGGCCACGACACATTCACGCTCATCGCCCACGACTGGGGCGGCGGCGTCGCCTGGTCGACCGCCCTCCGCCACCCCGAGTGGTTGGACCGGCTGATCATCATCAACGCGCCGCACCCGACGATCTTCGAGCGCGAACTCAACACCAACCCCGCGCAACAGAAGGCCAGCATGTACACGCGCATGTTCCAGTCGCCGAAAGCCGAGGCGATGCTGTCCGCCAACAACTACCAAGCCCTTGTCGACACCTTGCTGACCGACGACCTCAAGCGCGGCGTCTTCACCGCCGAGGACAAAGCCGACTACATCGCCGGCTGGTCGCAGCCGGGTGCGTTGACCGGCATGCTCAACTACTACCGCGCCGCCAACATGGGGCCACCCACCAAGCCCGGCGAAAAAGCCCGCAGCTTCGAAACCGGCATCGCCGATCCGATCGTGCGCGTGCCGACCTTGGTGATCTGGGGCGAGCAGGACCCGCACCTGATGACCTCCAACCTCGACGGCCTCGACGCTTATGTGCCCGACCTCACCATCAAACGCATCCCTGACGGCACCCACTGGGTCATCCACGAAAAGCCCGACGAAGTCGCAGCCCACATCCGCGCGTTCATCGCGACGGCGTAGGTTAAAGCAACGCTCGCGGCCCCCATCGCGGCCCGCCGCACCGCCGCCACGCAATTGCCGCTTCCCCCGCCCGGACACCGTGCTATAGGCACGGTCGTTTCAACACCGACAATCGCCATCGACCGTTCCGAGGACGCCCATGACCGCCATCAAAGACCCCGAAAACACCCTGCTCATCGAGACCACCAAGGGCAACGTCGTCGTTGCCATGCGTCCCGATCTTGCCCCGGGCCACGTCGCCCACATCAAGAAGCTGGTCCGCGAAGGCTTCTACGACGGCATCGTCTTCCATCGCGTCATCGAGGGCTTCATGGCCCAGACCGGCTGCCCCAAGGGCCAGGGCACCGGTGGTTCGAAGTATCCAAACCTCAAAGCCGAGTTCAACGCCGAGCCGCACGTGCGCGGCACCTGTTCCATGGCGCGCTCGTCCGCGCCCGACAGCGCCAACAGCCAGTTCTTCATCTGCTTCGACGACGCGCGCTTTCTCGACAAGCAGTACACCGCCTGGGGCAAGGTGATCGACGGCATGGACAACGTCGACAAGATCAAGCGCGGCGAACCCGTCCAGAACCCCGACAAGATGATCTCCGTGAAGGTCGCAGCCGACGTGAAGTAAGACACCTGTTCCCGCTCCCCTGCGCCGTCACGCAGGGGAGACCAAGAGGGCGGGCGGCCAACGACGCCCGCGTCTCCCCGCCCGCAGCGTTCAGCAAAAACATCGCTGACGTCGGACTGCGCCACCGTCGCCCGACCTCAACAACGGGTCCACCACGTCGATTACCATCCGCCGCGAAATCCGGCGGTCGACGGCAGCGTTTGATCCGGGCGCGTCCATTGCTCCGGCAGCGCCACGCGCTTCGAATCCCAGGGCCCGGAAAAGCTCACCCTTACCCCGCCGCATCCTTCACCGCCGCGCGCGCTTTTTCCAGCGCCAGCGGCTTGGCGAGAACCTGCGCAATGTGCCCCTTGATCGCCTCGGGCACGGCGATCTGATCGGCATATGCGCTCATCAGCACGATGCGCAGATTTGGCATCAGCGCCACGGCCTTTCCGGCCAGCGCCATGCCGTCCAGGCTCGGCATCTGAATATCGGTCAGCAGCACGTCGAACGCGGCCCCCGGCGCCGACAGCAGATCGAGCGCTTCCTGCCCGTCCTGCGCAGTCGTCACGGCGTGCCCGTCGCCCGCCAGCGCCCGCTTGACCACATCGAGCATGGCCGGATCGTCTTCTGCCAGCAACACGCGCGCCATGTCTCAACTCCTCCACCCAATTAAACCGAACGCGGCGCCGCTTCACGGCAGCGCTTCACGACCCCGCAACGAGCTTGCCGACGAACGGTAACTCGCGGAAGCGATGCCCCGCATCCATGCCATAGCCCACCACGAAGACGTTTGGGCAGTCGAACGCCTTGTAGTCGGCCCGCACATCGACGGCACGCCGGATCGGCTTGTCGAGCAGCACGCAGGTCCGCACCGACGCCGCACCACGCGCCACCAGCAGGTCCTTGGCATAGGCCAGTGTCCGCCCTGATTCCAGAATATCGTCGATGATCAGCACGTTGCGATCCCGCACATCGCCCTCCACGTCGCGCACGATCGCCACTTGCCCGCTGGAAACCTGCCCCTTCCGGTAGCTCGACAACGTCAGGAACTCGACCTCAGGCGCGAGCCCTGCCCGATGCAGCGCCCGGATCAGATCGGCCGCGAACACGAAGCTGCCCTTGAGAATGGCAATGATCAGCGGCTTCTCGATGCCCGCCGCGGCAATCTCGCCGGCCAGCTCAGTGACTCGGGTGGCAATGGTCTCCGCGCTGAAAATGGTCTCGATTCTATCGCTCGTCACCGCTGCTGGCCCCTTTCAAGGAGGATAACCGTTCACCACCATCCTACCCCGCCGCCGCGGTGAACCCCAGCGCCATTTCACCCTCATCCACCGCACGCACTCAATCGCCGCCGGCAGCACAGCCGCCACAATGCCGACGGAAACCTGACGCCAGAGTGCTCCTGTGGACACGGAGATTTGCACTCTGACGCCAAGCGAGGCAGAACCCGGTCTCAACAGCCCGAATCGATTTGGCCCGCCCTCCGCCGGCCATCGTTCGCGGTTAAGTTCTTGGAACATCTAATGCCAGACCCAGACCGAACACGAGTGCCGCCTTGATCAAGATGCAGCATGTCGGGCTGAAGTACGAGAGCGGTGGCGAGATCCTCCGCGACGTCAATATCCATTTGCGCCCCGGCTCGTTCCACTTCCTTACCGGCCCCTCGGGCGCCGGCAAGTCGTCGCTGCTGCGCATGCTGTTTATGTCCCAGCATCCGACGCGCGGCTCGATCCGCATGTTCGACCAGGACGTGACCCGCGTCACCGCCGCCGAACGTGCCCAGCTCCGCCGCCGCATCGGCATCGTGTTCCAGGATTTCCGCCTCCTCGACCATCTCTCGACGTGGGAAAACGTGGCCCTGCCCCTACGCGTCGTCGGCCGCAAGATGGGTCACTACAAAGAAGATGTGACCGATCTGCTGCAATGGGTAGGGCTGGGCGATCGCATGCACGCCTTCCCGTCTGTGCTTTCAGGCGGTGAAAAGCAGCGCGCCGCCATCGCCCGCGCTGTCATCGCCAAGCCGGAACTGCTGCTCGCCGACGAACAGACCGGCAACGTCGACCCGCAGATGGCGCGGCGCCTGCTCCGCCTGTTAATCGAACTCAATCGGCTCGGCACGTCGGTCGTCATCGCCACCCACGACCATCAGTTGATGCGCCAGTTCAAGGCGCCGCGGCTCGAACTGGAGCAGGGCCATGTCAAACTCGTCTGACGGCCCGAACGGTCGCGGCCCGCGCAACGGCGGACGACGCGTCGCCGCCGCCATCCCCAATCTGACGCCGGACCCACGCCAAGATGCCAGGCAGGATACCCGCGCCGACCGTCGCTACGACGTCGATCCGTCGCGCGCCGCGCCGCATCAGGGCTACCACACCGAGCCCTGGCCGGACCCCGACGCCGATCAGCGGTCGTCGCCTCCACCGCCCCCACACACGGGGCGCCAAGCCGGCGCAGCCCCGCAAGCCGGCGCAGCCCCGCAAGCCGGCGGTGCCCACCAAGCCAGCGGAGCCTATCAAACCAGTTCTCCGCACCATTTCCACGACACCGACGCCGATCCACGCACCGGCTCGCCGACCTTCGAATTCAGGCCGAGCCCCCTGCAGCCGCGACACCCCGCAGCGCCGTCCCCACCCGCGGCATCCGGCCATAGCGGCGCCCGAATCGCTGAACCGCTGCCGCAAAGCCCCTACGACCTGCTGGACCTGCCGGAAAACACGGAGGCCGACATGGGCGCCTCCCGGCCGGAGCGCGCGACGCAAAATCACGAACTCGTCCCCGAACCGACCTTGCAGGCACCGACTCGTGAGCGCCGCTCCGGCCGCGAAAGCGCCAACGCCCCGATTGTCCCCGCCGGCTCCGTCACCGGCCGGTCGCTCACCTTGGTGGTGGCGATCATGTGCTTCCTCGCCTGCCTGACGACGGGCGCCGTCTACCTGATGAACCAGGCGGCTTCGTCCTGGCTTGGCGACATCGCCAGCGAAATCACCGTGCAGGTCGAGGCGCGCGAGAAGATCGACATCGACAAGCAGGTCCGCGACGTGGTGGCGTTCCTCGGCAAACAGCAGGGCGTGGTGGCCGCCAAGCCGCTATCTCTGGAGGCGTCCGCCGGCTTGCTTGAGCCCTGGCTCGGCCAATCGGAAGGTCTCCGCGCCTTGCCGGTGCCCCGCATGATCGCCGTCGAAGTCGATCGTCTCAGCCCGCCCGATTTCGCCAGCCTTCGCAAAGGCCTCGGCGACACCTTCAAGGGCACAGCCCTCGACGACCACCGCCATTGGCAACAGCAGATCCGCACCGTCACGCGCTCGTTTGCCCTCGGCGGTCTCTCCATCCTCGCGCTCGTCGGCATCGCCACCATGGCCATCATCGTATCCGCCACCCGCAGCGCCTTGGCCTCCAACCGCGAGATCGTGGAGGTGCTGCATTTCGTCGGCGCCACCGATCGCTTCATTGCCCGCCAGTTCCAGAAGCATTTCCTCTGGCTCGGCATCCGCGCCGGAATTTTTGGCGCCGGCCTCGCGGCTCTTGCATTCTTCGGCCTGCCCTTCGCCATGGAGCTGCTGGGCGGCGGCTCGGCCTCGCTCATCGAGATGCAACATCTGGTCGGCACTGGCGCCCTCGATTGGCCTGGCTACGGCTGGCTCGCCGCTGTCGTGGTGGTGATTGCCGGCCTCTGCATGCTGACCTCACGCGTCGGCGTCTACCGCATCCTCAACAGCCAGCACTGATGCCGCCCGAGACTGACGAGAGCGGTTGATGGCAAGTCTGCGCCTTGCCTTTACAAGCGCATCTGCTATCTGGCCCACCTATCCATCGCCGCCGCCTCTATGGATCATCGTCCCATGTCCGACATAAACACCACCGACACCACCACCGACACCCCGCCCGACCGCCTTTCGACGACACCGGGCAGCAAATTCTACAACGAGGAGTTGCTCGCCCGCGGCGTCGGCATCCGCTTCAAGGGCGTCGAGAAAACCAACGTCGAGGAATATTGCGTCAGCGAGGGCTGGGTGCGCCTGGTCGCCGGCGCCGCCAAGGATCGCCACGGCAACCCCATGACGATCAAAGTAACGGGTACGGTGGAACCCTACTACCGGGACGTCGAAAAACCCGGCTAAGTTAATGAAAACTCCATATATACAAGCAATTGCATCGACCGTTTTCACAGAACCTTAACGATTTTTGCCGTTGGTTAACCAAGTCGGTTCGGCAGCTGCGCCGCGACCGGATGGACCTCCAGCCACGGCATTCATGCACCCTTTCGCCCCATCATCGGCTCCGATTGTCGGCCTCATCGACATAGGCACGGCCAAGATCGCCTGCCTGATTCTGTCGGTGGAAGATCGGGGTACTGGCACCGCCGCCGCGCACGTCATCGGCTTCGGCCATCAGAAATCGCGCGGGCTCAAGGCCAGCGTCATCGTCGACGCTGACGCCGCAGCCGATGCCTTGCGCGCCACCGTCTCCCAGGCCGAACATATGGCCGGCGTCGTGCTGCAGGAAGTTGTCATGGCCGTTTCATGCGGCCAACTCGGCTCCCGCCATCTGACGACCGGCCGTGAACTCGCGACAGGCAGCCTCACACCCGGCGATCTCGATGCCATGATGGCAGCCGGCCAGGCTCATGCCGCGAGCCACGAGCGCGCCGCCTTGCACATCGAAATACTGTCGACCCGGGTCGACGAC
>JANYHP010000357.1 GCA_025359005.1 Hyphomicrobiaceae bacterium
AATGTTTTGTCGGTCTATGCCTTGATGAACTGGCCGCAGTTCGGCGCCTATTCGGCGGCGCAGGCTGCCATGCTGTCGGCGTCGCTGTCATTACGGTCGGAGTTCAGAAGTGCCGGCGTGCGTGTGGTCAATATCTTCTCCGGTCCCGTCGAGACCGAGTGGTTCCAAACCGTGCCACCGCCCAAAGTCGCGCCCGCCCAGATCGCGACGGCGATCGTGCAGGCACTGCGCAACGGCCACGAGGACGTCTACGTCGGTGACATCGCCGAGGACGTTCGCGCGCGCCTCGTCGCCAACGCCAAGGCCCTCGAACGCGAATTGGGAAGCTGAGCGCCATGGCCGTAACGCCGAAAGCATCTGCCAAGAAAGCCCGGGCGCTCGCCGCGTTCGCTGAGGCCGTCGCCACCGGCGCGGTGCGAATTGTCGATCTCACGCAGACGCTGTCGCCGGATTTTCCGACGCTGGTGCTGCCGCCCGAGTTGGGACAGTGCGCACCGTTCCGCATCGAGGAGGTGTCGCGCTACGACGAGCGCGGGCCCGGCTGGTACTGGAACAACATCACGCTCAGCGAGCACACCGGCACGCACTTCGACGCGCCGATCCATTGGGTGACCGGCCGCGATCTGCCCAACAACAGCGTGGACGCGATCCCGCCACGGCATTTCATGGCGCCGGCTGCCGTCATCGATTGCAGCGCAGCAGCGGCAGAAGACCCCGACTTTACGCTCGAAATCGCACACGTCGAAGCATGGGAGAAAGCCCACGGGCGGATCGGGCGCGGTGCCTGGGTGGTGCTGCGCACGGACTGGTCGAAGCGCAACGCGACCGACTACGTCAATCTCCGCGAGGATGGCGCGCACACGCCCGGGCCGTCGTCGGAGGTGATGCGGTTTCTGGCGGACGAGCGCGACATCATCGGCTTCGGCACGGAGACGATCGGGACCGACGCCGGTCAGTCGCATCACTTCAATCCGCCGTTTCCGGCGCACCACTATATGCACGGCAAGGGCCGCTATGGTCTGCAATGCCTCGCAAACCTCCATCTGCTGCCGCCGGTCGGGGCGCTGATCGTGGCAGCCCCTCTCAAGATCCGGCAGGGCTCGGGCAGTCCGTTGCGCGTGTTGGCGTTGGTGGACGAGGACAGCGCACCATGAGCGGAAAATTGACAGCCCTCGTTACTGGCGGCAGTGCTGGGATCGGTGCCGAGATTTGTTCGCGACTGCTCGCGGCCGGCTATCATGTCGTTTCGCTTGCGCGGCGGCCGGCAGCGGTGCATGCGCGGCTGACCAACGTCGCCGTCGATCTGCTCGATGCGGCAGCGACGGCTGCGGCGGCGGCCGATGTCGTCCGCCGGTTCGAGGTGACCCACGTAATCCACAACGCGGGCGCGATCCGCGCGAACTTTCTGGCGGATACGTCTGTCGCTGATCTGGCGGCGCTGTCGCAGCTGCATCTGGGCGTCGCGCTCGCGCTGGCACAGGCTGTGACGCCGGGGATGCAGGCGCGCCGCTTCGGCCGCATTATCCTGATGTCGTCGCGCGCGGCGATCGGCGTGCCGACCCGAACGGTCTACTCGGCCACCAAGTCCGGCATGATCGGCATGGCGCGCACCTGGGCGCTGGAGTTGGGCCCGCACGGCATCACGGTCAATGTCGTCGCGCCTGGGCCGATCGAGAGTACGGAGATGTTCCACGAGGTGCTGCCGGCGGGCGATCCGCGCATTGCGCGGTTGGCGAATTCCATTCCCGTGCAACGGCTCGGCACGCCGGCCGACGTGGCACGGGCGGTCGAGTTTTTTGCGTCCCCCGACGCGGGGTTCGTGACGGGGCAGGTGCTGTACGTGTGCGGTGGCGCAAGCGTCGGCGCGATTGCGATCTGAGGCGGGCTCAGGTCAGCCGCACTGGGGCAGAGCGGTCCCAGGTTGTGGCGGTGACGCCGGCGTTCTTCAAGACGGCCTTCTGTACCTTGCCGTTCTCGGTCATCGGCAGCGCCGCCACGATGTCGATGTAGCGCGGCACGGCAAAGGCTGGCAGCAGCGACGCGCAATGAGCGGTGATTGCAGCGGGTGTGGTGCGTGCGCCCGGCTTGAGCGTGAGCGTCGCCATCACCTCTTCCTCGGCCAGGTCCGATGGCACGCCGAACACGGCGGCGTCGGCGACGGCTGGATGGCATAGCAGCGCCGCTTCGACCTCGAACGAGGAGATGTTTTCGCCCCGGCGGCGGATGCTGTCTTTCAAGCGGTCGACGAACGCGAACGCGCCATCTGGCTCGCGGCGCACGCGATCGCCGGTGTGGAACCAGCCGCCCGCCCAGGCCTCGGCAGTCTTCTCAGGGTTGTTGAAGTACCCGCTGGCGAAGGCGTGCGGCAGAGCGGTTTTGAGCAGCAGTTCACCGACCGCCGCATCCGCGCCCGCTTCGTCGACGACGCGCGCCTCTAGCCCTGGCGAGAGGTGGCCGATCTGGCCATCGACGCGCGCACGTGCCGTGGCGCCAATGGCGAAGGTCGTTTCGGTCGAACCGTAGCCGTCGACGAGGGCGATCCCAGTGCGCGCACGAAAGGCGCTATGCAGTGCTGCCGGCACGCCAGGCGCTAGGATAGTGCGGACCGCGTGCGCGCGTTCGTCGCTGGACGGCGCGCGCGACAACAGCATCGGCACCATGGCGCCCAGCAGATAGGACACGGTGGCTTTGTGCGCGGCCATCGATGCCCAGAACCCCGACACGGAGAATTTCGGCTCGACCACCTGACGGCCGCCCGAGAGCAGCGCCTGGAAGAACGTGTTGATGGCGTTGACGTGGAACAGTGGCAGCGTGGTGGCCAGCACGTCTCCGGGGCGGAGTTCGAGAAAGCGGGCTGTGGTGGCGGCCCACCAGTAGAGCTGCGCGTGGGGGCACACGACGCCCTTCGATACGCCCGTGGTGCCCGAAGTATAGAGCACGGCAAATGGCGTACCCGGTTCGACATGGGCTGACGGCACTTCGGTTGTGGCGACCGGCATGGGCGCGGCGAAGATTGGCAGCGCTCCAGCATCGGCGCCGAGCCACCAGATGCGCTCTAACGCAAGCCCCGCGTACGTTTCCGGGGGCAGGCCAGCCAGCAGGTCGGTCTCGGCGACAAGCAGCCGTGCGCCGCAATCGGCGAGGATGTGGCGAACCTGGGGGCCACGCGCGCTGGCGTTGATCGGCACGGCGATGGCGCCACACCACGCAGCCCCCAGCAGCAGGCGCATGACGTCGGCGCGATTGCGCGAGAGAATGGCGACGCGATCGCCGCGGCGTAGTCCTGCGTCTTGCAGCAGCCCGGCGGTGCGGGCCGCCATGGCCGGTGCATCGGCATAGCGCCAACGCTCGCCGCCGCATTCAAACAGCGGCGCCGTGCCAAGGCGCGCCGCTTGCGTTCGCAGCAGGGCCGGAATTGTGCGATCGGCCGGCGCAAAACGATACGTCAACGCGCCATCGGGCATCAGGCGGCGCCCCCGAGGTAGGTTGCGACCACACGCGGATCATGGAGGAGATCGGCCGCCTTGCCGGAGAGCGTGACCCCGCCCGTCTCGATAACGTGCGCGCTGTCGGCGGTCTGTAAGGCGGCGCGCGCATTTTGTTCGACTAGCAGGATGGCGACGCCGGTCTCCTTCAGTGCTTTGATGATGTGGAAGATGTCGCGCACGATCAGCGGTGCCAGCCCCAGGCTGGGCTCGTCGAGCATCAACAGGCGCGGCTTGGCCATCAGCGCGCGGCCGAGCGCCAGCATCTGTCGTTCTCCGCCAGACAGCGTGCTGGCGCGCTGCGTCCGGCGTTCGGCGAGGCGCGGAAAGCGTGCGTACACACCGTCGAGCCGTTGCCGCGTGCCGGAGATGTCGGTGCGTCGCACGTAACTGCCGAGCCGGAGATTTTCAGCGACCGTGAGATCGCCAAACAACTCGCGGCGCTCCGGCACCAAGCAGAGCCCGTTCTCGACGCGGTCTTCGATCTCGCTGCCGGCAAGGTCGCGGCCCTGGTAGCGGATGGAGCCGGTGGCCGGAACAAGCCCCATTAAGCCCGCCAGCAGCGATGTCTTGCCGGCGCCGTTGGGGCCGATAATGGAGATGATCTCGCCGTCATGCACGCGCAGCGAAACGCCGCGCACGGCCTCCACCTTGCCGTAGCTGATGCGTAGGTCGTCGACCTCCAACAGGGCGCTCATGCGACGCCTCCGAGATAGGCTTCCTGCACGCGGGCATTGGCGCGCACGGCTGCCGGGGCGCCCTCGGCCAGCTTGGTCCCGAAATCCATCACCACCAAGCGATCGACCAGCCCCATGACGAACTCCATGTCATGTTCCACCAGCAAAATCGATATTCCGTCGGCGCGCAGCGATCGAAGCAGCTTGGCGAGGGCTTCCTTTTCGGGCAGGCGCAGGCCGGCGGCGGGCTCGTCGAGCACGATCAGCACCGGGTCGGCGGCGAGCGCACGCGCGACTTCGAGCACGCGCTGATTGCCGAGTGGCAGCGTACCGGCGAGATGCAGGGCCTGTGCGGCAAGGCCGACGCGGTCCAGTTGCCGCATGGCTTCGCTCGTTGCGCGCGCCTCCTCGTCGCGATCGAGATGCAGCGCGCCGGCGAGGAAGCCCGCGCGAGTGCGCACATAGGTGCCGAGCAGCACGTTGTCGAGCAAGGTCATGGCGGGGCGCAGCTTGACGTGTTGGAACGTGCGGGCGACGCCGAGCGCGGCGATCCGATCCTGGCGCAAGCGCGTCACGTCCGTGCCGAGAAAAACAATGCGACCGGCATTGCTGGGCAAGGCGCCGGTGATGAGATTGAACATGGTGCTCTTGCCGGCACCGTTGGGGCCGATGAGGCCGAGGATTTCCCCCGTTGCCATGGCGAATGAAACGTCATTGACCGCCACAAGTCCGCCGAAGCGGCGCAGCACGCCAGCCACCTCCAGCAGTGGCGTGCCGGCAGGCGGCAGCGTGCGTCGCGACAGGCCCTCGGCCGCGCTGCGCGGCATGGCGGGCGTCGCCGGCACCCAGCGACGGAACAGCGAGACGACCCCGCCGCGCGCGTGCTGCAGCAGCACGATCAACAGCACCGAAAACACGACTATTTCGAGCTGAGCGGCGTTCTTGGAGACATAGGGCAGCACGTCTTGCAGTCGGTCTTTCAAAAGCACGACGGTGGCCGCCCCGATGACCGCGCCAAAGATGGACGAGGCGCCGCCGACCATCGCCATCAACAGGAATTCGATGCTCGGCCGGATCTCGAACGGCGACGGGCTCACGTAGCGGTTCATATGCACATAGAGCCAGCCCGCCGTCGCCGCCAGCAGCGCCGCAATCACGAAGATGACGAGACGGATGCGATAGAGGTTGACGCCGAGGCTTGCCAGCATCGTCGCGCCGCCGCGCAAGCCGCGGATCGCGCGGCCCTGGCGCGACGACAGCAGGTTGGACGTCAGCCGCAGCGCGACGCCCACGATGATCCAGATGAGATAGAAAATAGCGCCGTTGGACGCGAGGCTGTAGCCGAATACGGAGATCGCAGGCACGTTACGCAGGCCATCGTGCTGCCCGAGGCCAGGGATGTTGGCGAACAGGAAATAGATGCCGATGCCCCAGGCGATGGTGCTGAGCGGCAGAAAATGGCCCTGCAAGCGCAAGGTCGCGGCCCCGAGCAGCCAAGCCGTGGTGCCGGTTGCGGCAAGCGCCAGGGCGAGGCCGAGCCACGGCGAGAGCCCGCCGGCCGTCGTCGCCCAGGCGCTCGTGTAGGCGCCGACGCCGACAAGGGCTGCTTGGCCGAATGACGTGAGGCCGCCGACACCGGTGATCAGCACGAGCCCGAGCGCCACCAGCGCGCTTATGCCGATGTAGTTGAGCAGCGTGATGCTGAAGGGAGGGGCAACCAGCGGCGCGAGCGCCAACCCCAGCACCGACACGGCCAGCAGTGCCCGCTCCACTGACAGCCGCATCAGACGATCTCCTCATCCTCTTCCTCGTGAACCGGACTGGCGAGCGAGCGCCAGATCAGCACGGGAATGAGGAAGAAGAATACGATCGACTCCTTCAGCGTGGAGGAGAAGAACGATGCGAAGCTTTCGAGAATACCGACGGCCACAGCGCCAACGGCGGTGAGCGGATAGCTGACGAGACCGCCAATGATGGCGCCGACGAAGGCCTTGAGGCCGATCAGAAAGCCCGAGTCGTAGTAGAGCGTCGCGACCGGCCCGATCAGCAGCCCAGATACGCCGGCCAGCACCGATGCCAGCAGATAGGCCACCGTGCTCATGCGCGTCGGCCGGATGCCGACGAGGCGTGCGCCAACCCGGTTGACAGCGGTCGCCCGCAACGTCAGCCCGGCCAGAGTGTGGCCGAAGGTTAGAAAAAGCAAACCGCTGAACGCGATGGCCGCGCAGACCATCAGCAGAACCTGCGCGGTGATCGTCGCGCCACCGATTTCAAACACCGCGCGCGAGATGGGCTCGGTGCGGTAACCTTCCGGGCCGAAGAACAGCAAAGCCAGACCCGAGATGGCGAAATGGACGGCAACGGCCACGATCAGCAGCATCAGCACCGAGGCATCAGCCAGCGGCCGGAATGCGATACGATCGATGAGCGGCGCGAGCGGCAGCACCAGCAGCAGCGCCAGCGTCATCTCGGCGGCCAGCGGCAACTTGAAGCCGGCGGAAGCAATCGCCAGCGCGGTGGGCAGCGCGGGCAGGACGAGATAGTTCAGAAACGCACGCGGAAGCTGCGAAATGCGCTTCTGCCGTAGCAGCGTCACGGCCTCCATCAGGAATGCGGTGCCGGCAAGCAGGCCGACGAGGAACACGGTGCCCGGCAATTTTCCGATCTGGAGGGAGGCGAGCGTCAGCGCGGTGAACGCTGCAATGTCGCCGAAGGGGACGAAGATGACGCGCGTCACGGAAAAGATGAGAACGGTGCCGAGCGCGATCAGCACGTAGATGGCGCCATTGGCCACCCCGTCGATGGTCAGCAGCAGGGCGATCTGTGAATCCATGTCGTGTCGCACCCCGTTTGCGCACGCCGCCCGCGCGCGATGCCGACGCTACTCAGTCGGTGTCCATGAAACAGTCTCCATGCCCGATCCAGGTCTGTCAATTATTTGAGGGTTAAAACAGTTGCCACGTGGGCATCGCCGTGATCTTTTTGTACACTGGTCTTGCCCTGGGGCGGACGTGGCCGGGGATTGTGCCAACGTCTGAGATGTGCACGAACTGAGGCGGCACGCCCGGATTGGTGTCGCGCCTTGCAACTGGAGGGATGGCAATGTTCGCAACCTGGATACGTGGCCTCGCAGTCGGTGCGATGGGCCTTACAGCAGTCGCGACGCCCGCGATGGCGGATCTCGTCGTCGGTTTCATTACCTCGCAGACGGGGCCGGTCTCATCGATCGGCATTCCCTACGCGCGCGGTATCGCTGCCGCGCAGGCTTACATGCCCGAGATCAATGGCGAGAAGGTCCGCGTCATCATCCTGGACGATGCGTCCGATCCGTCAGTTGCTTCGAAAAATGCGCGCAAGCTGATCGAAGAAGAAAAGGTCGATGTGATCATCGGCACGGCCGGTGCGCCGGCAACCGTGGCCATCATGGCGGTCGCGACGGAACTGAAGGTGCCGCTGATCGCGCCGACGCCGATGCCATCGGCGACGGTTGTGGACGGCAAGGCCTGGGCCATCTCCATCCCGCAGAACCCGCGCGACATGCTCGGCATCGTCGTCGAGGAAATGAATGCCCAGAAGATCAAGACGATCGGGTTCATCGGGTTTGCCGACAGTTGGGGTGATCTCGTTTACAACAACGCCAAGACGAAGGCGGACACACTCGGTCTGACGCTGCTGACCAACGAACGCTACGCACGCGCCGACACGAGCGTCAGCGCGCAGGTGCTGAAGGTCATGGCGGCGAAGCCCGAGGCGTTTCTGGCGGGTGGTTCGGGCACGGGCGGCGCACTGCCGTTCCAGGGGCTCGCCGATCGTGGTTTCAAGGGTCCGCTGTTTGGAACACCGGCGCTGATCAATCCAGATTTCGTGCGGCTTGCAGGCCCTTCGGCCGAGGGACTGATCGCATCCGCCGGCCCGATCATGGTGGCCGAGCAATTGCCCGACGGGCACCCTAACAAGAAGATCGGCCTCGCCTTCAAGGAGGCCTACCTCAAGGCCAATGGTGCCGCGTCGACGGATAATTTCTCACCCTATTCGTTCGACTGCTGGTTGATCCTGGCGGATGCCGCCAAGCGCGCGGCCGTCAAACCGCAGACGCCTGAATTCCGTGCCGCTCTGCGCGATGCGATGTATTCCACCAAGGATCTGGTCGGCGCGCACGGCGTCTACACGTTCGCGCCCGGTAGCCATATCGGCACCGATCTGCGTTCGCTCGTGCTCGTCAAGCTCGAGAAGGGCCAGTGGAAGTTCTACAAGTAGGCCCGAGACGCCAGCGAACGGCTGTCTCGCCGGCCACGCTGGCGCGCGGCTCGCTCGCTGTCGCGGCGCCGAGCGTCGCAAGTGGACTGCCGACACGCCGTCGGGCAGAAGCTCTCATATCTGGGTGAGGTCAGACCCAAGTGTCTGACCTCAAGTCGGTCTGCGCCCAAGTCGCTTGTTACGGCAACAGGATTTGTGAGCCTGTCGTCTTGCCCGCTTCGAGATCGGCGTGCGCTTGCGCGGCGTCCGCGAGGGGATAGCGGTGACCGATATGGGGCTTCACGGCGCCGGATTTCAGGTGCTTGAAGAGCGTGTTCGACGAGAGCTCCAGATCGGCGCGGGTGCCGGCATAGGTCGCGAGCGTTGGGCGCGTGAAATACAGCGAGCCGAGCTTCTGCAGCATGGGCGCCTCGACCGGCGGCGGCGGCCCGGACGTTGCACCGAACGACACGAATACGCCACGCGGGCTGAGACAGTTCATGGTCGTTTCGAACGTATCCTTGCCGATGCTGTCGAACACCACCGGCACGCCCTTGCCGCCGGTGATCTCGCGCACGCGGGCGCGGATGTCTTCCTTGGTCCGGTCGATGACGGTGTGATAGCCGTTGGCACGCGCCAGTGCGCATTTCTCCTCGCCCGCCGCCACGCCGATCAGGTTGACGCCGATCGCCTTGGCCCACTGGCCCGCAAATAGCCCGACACCGCCCGCCGCCGCATACATCAGCGCGTAATGACCTGGCCTGAGCGGCGCGCAACGCTGGAACAGATATTCAACCGTCATGCCCTTCAACATCGACGCCGCTGCGATCTCGTCGCTGACGCCGTCAGGCACCTTCACGAGGCGCGCTGCAGGATAGAGACGGTGGCTGGCGTAGGCGCCCGGCTCGCCCATGGCGTAGGCGACGCGATCGCCGATCTTGAAGCCGGTCACGTCCGGGCCGATCGCCTCGATGATCCCGGCCGCCTCATTGCCCGCGCCGGACGGCAGCGGCAGCACGTAGGCGCCAGACCGCTGGTAGGTGTCGAGATAGTTGAGCCCACAGGCGGTCTGCTTGATCAGCACCTGGCCAGCGCTGCAACTGTCGAGGTCGATGGTCTCCAGCTTGAGAACCTCGGGGCCACCGGGGGCGTGGAAGCGGATCACTTGGGCTTGCATCGGAGAACCTCTGGCGTGGCTGACGGGCGTCGCAACACGTCGCTTCGCGAAAAGGGCTGCCGCCCTATCACCCGC
>JANYHP010000259.1 GCA_025359005.1 Hyphomicrobiaceae bacterium
GCGCGCGGTTTGCTTGAAATTGGGCCGTGGACATCGGGGCGTTCTCCGCGAATCAGCGAATACCCACAGATTCAGTCTTTGCGCCGCCTGTCACTCATAGATTCGCCCAATCGCCCTGGCTAGAAACCGCTCTAGTGTAGCTTTTGCATCTGACGTTTGGCTGCGAGCCAAGCCGCGGGCGGGACCCAAACGTCAAATGCGCTACACCAGAGAAATATCGAAATCCGGATGATTTCAACCAGACCTGGGCAGGCCGCGGCCGTCAACCACGCTGGCTGTCGGCCCGATTGGCCGGTGGCACAAAGCTCGGCGATTTTGCGGTTTAAGCCCCGCGGCCAAAACCAAGACCTGCCCCGTCCCACCCGCTCGTCTGGACGTGCCGAACCAAAATTGCCAGTTGCCACCACGCCAGCGGGCGGCAATGCTCTCGGCGAACTCCAACCGACCAAGTTTTCATGACCGACATCGCCGCGCGCGTCTACAGTCACACCTGGAAGATCGACCCCATCGTCCGGTCGGTGCTCGACACCGATTTTTATAAGCTGTTAATGGCGCAAACGATTTTTCGCAGGCATGCGCAAACGTCGGTCACGTTCGGCATCATCAACCGCGCGACCCATGTGCCCCTCGGCCGCCTGATCGATCCGGGCGAACTCAAGGAACAACTCGACCATATCCGCTCCTTGTCGCTCAGCCGGGGCGAAAGCACCTGGCTGCGCGGCAACATGTTCTACGGCAAGCGGCAGATGTTTTCGCCCGAATTCATCCAGTGGCTCGAGAGCTTCCGTTTCCCCGCGTACACGCTGGAACGCCGCGGCGACCAGATGCAATTGATCTTCGAAGGCCCTTGGCTCGAGACGACCATGTGGGAGATCCCGGCCCTCGCGGTGATCATGGAGTTGCACAGTCGGGCCGTGCTCAAGGACCTCGGCAAGTTCGAGCTGCAGGTGCTGTATGCCCGCGCCATGACGCGGGTCTGGGAAAAGATCCAGCGGCTGAAACCGCTGCAACGGCTGGGCATCGCCGACTTCGGCACCCGTCGGCGCCATGGCTTTCTGTGGCAGGACTGGTGCGTGCAGGCGATGCTCGAAGGGCTTGGCCCCGCCTTTCTCGGCACGTCAAACTGCCTGATCGCCATGCGCCGCGAGGTCGAGGCGGTCGGCACCAACGCCCACGAATTGCCGATGGTTTATGCGGCTCTCGCCAAAACCGACGTCGAACTGGCTGAAACGCCCTATCGCGTGCTCGCCGACTGGCAGGAGGACTACGAAGGCAATCTGCGCATCATCCTGCCCGACACATTCGGGAGCGGGCGCTTCCTCGATCGGGCGCCCGACTGGGTTGAGCAATGGACCGGCATTCGCATCGACAGCGGCGATCCGATCGAAGGCGGCGAGCATGCGATCCGCTGGTGGCAGAGCCGTGGCCAGGACCCCGCCGGCAAACTGGCGATCTTTTCCGACGGCCTCGACGTTGCAGAGATCGAGCGGATCCACCGCCATTTCAAAGGCCGCATCCGCACTGGTTTCGGCTGGGGCACGCTGTTGACCAACGATTTTCGTGGCTTTGGCCCCGATGGCCGGCTCGACCCGTTTTCGATCGTCTGCAAGGTTCTGTCGGTCGACGGCAAGCCGGCCGTCAAGCTCTCCGACAACCCGCTCAAAGCCATTGGGCCGCGCCAGGAGATCGAGCGCTATCGCCATATCTTTGGCGCCGGTGTGCAGGCAGCGGCCCCCGTCACCGTTTAGAACCAGCGCGCCTGACGGAATGTCGTGCAGCATCCAGGCGCCACGGCGATGGACCCTGCAGCGGCGCGTCATGGCTGTAGACATGGCTGTAGACATGGCTGTCGAGATGAGCCTGACAGGAGCCGTCGCATTTGCTATGATATTGCATTAACTCCTACTCCGAGGACGCGGCCATGAAAACAATTCTGGTTCCGACCGATCCTGCCGTCCCCTCCCTGTCCGCGGTCGCCTGCGCCAGATTGCTGGCCGAGCGCTTCGGGGCAAGCGTTGATGGCGTCGCTCTGCGGCCGGCATTCGCCGAGGTGGTGGCTCCTGATCCGATCGTCGCCGTCACTCTCCCGCCGGCCGACTGGGACGAGGCGAAATACATTCGTGAAGCGCGCGCGCTCTTCGAAGGCGGCTCGGGCGGCAACACTGGCTTCCGCTGGCGCGGCGGCGGCGCCATCGACGACGGTGAGCTCGGCAGCCTCGGCCGCATCTACGACATCACCGTGTTGCCGCGGCCGGGCAGCAAAGGTGGACGTGTCACGGCCTTCGAAGCCGCCCTGTTCGA
>JANYHP010000407.1 GCA_025359005.1 Hyphomicrobiaceae bacterium
GCCTGCGCTTTCGCACCGTCCTTGGCCACAATGAACGCAGCGCGCGTCATCGCAGCATTCGGCGCAGGGTTGTTCAGCCCTGCAACGGCAGCGGTGGCCGTATCATTGGTGCCGATCGAACGGCGCGGCTGGGCCTTGTCACTCGTCTTCATGGGTTTCACGGCGGCGCAAGGCGTCGGCAATCCCATTGGCGCCTGGCTCGGCTACACCTTCGGCTGGCGCACCACGTTTGCGGCTGTGGGAGCGCTGGCATTGGCGATGACGGCAGTGGTGTGGCGCGTGGTTCCAGCCAACACGCCATTCCGTCCGACCTCGCTCCCCGAATTGCTCAACGTCCTGCGCACGCCGAAAATGCTTGTCGCCCTGCTATTCACAGTGCTGTTCGTCGGCGCCAATTACACGACACTGACCTACATCACTTTAGTTTTAGAGACCCGGTTGGGGCTCGGCGGCTTCGGCATCGCCATGGTCCTGGCGATCCAGGGCTGCATGGCATTCCTGGCAGCGACGACCAGCGGCTGGGCCACGGACAAATTCGGGCCATCCAGAATTCTGCTGACGCTGTGCGTCTTGCAGCTTGTCCTGATGCCGATGGTGACCCAGGGACCAGCGGACCTGATCGCTTTGCCCGCCATCATCGGCTTGTGGTCGCTGTGCAGCTGGTTCCATTTCCCCGCCCAGCAGACGCGTCTCGTGCAGATCGCGCCGCCATTGGCGCAACTGCTGCTCGCGCTCAACGCGTCGATGCTCTACGTCGGCATTGCCGCCGGCACAGTTCTGGCCGCGCGATTGCTGCCGGCACCGCAGTTCCAGGGGATAGCAGCCGGATCGTTCGTTCTGGTCGGGCTGGCCGCAATTGTGCTCGTCATCGGCGACCGCGTCGTCGCCCGCGCTGCACGCGATCCAGACCACAATCCCTGACACCCAATCGGAGCACTTGCAAAAAAAGGCAGACCAGTCGGCCTGCCTCTTAAACTCTCATCAGAACGCGGGCTGCAATCAGACCTGTTCTTTCAATTCTTTGGCGGCGCGAAACGCGACCTTCTTGGACGCCTTGATTTTGATGCTCTCGCCGGTGGCGGGGTTACGGCCCATACGGGCGGCACGCTTGCGCACTTGCAGGATGCCGAAGCCGCTCATGCGGATGCGGGCGCCCTTCTTGAGATGCTTGGTGACCAGACCGATGAAATCTTCAAGCATGGCATTGGCCTGCTTCTTGGGCACTTCGTGCGCCTCGGCCAACGCGGCACCGAGATGACGCAGCGTGACGGTATCGGCCTTGGCTGCCACGGATTTTCCAGCAGCCTTTGCCGCTGGTTTTGCGGCAGGTTTAGCAGCAGATTTGACAGCTTTCTTTGCAGGCTTGGCAGCCATGTTCGCTCATCCTTACAGGTGGTGAGCGCGTGTGATGTCGCGGTTTTGCTCAAAAATCAAGCACTTCTTTGTCACGGCCACGCAGTTGCGCCCATTTTACGGCACTTTTCGTCATCTCCAGCGCGTCAGACAAGCACCCGCATGGCGCCGCGGACACGCCCCATGAAGGCGGTGCGCTGCGCGAGGCTCGCAACATTCATGTGATACAGCGCGTGGTAACCGACGCGGCAACGCGCGTTCATCAGCCGTGGCAAGTAGCGCGTCACCGTGCGACGCGGCGGATCGCCAACGTACATCGCCACCCAGCGCGGTCGCCCGTATGTCGAAATACCGGCAACGGTGCGGATGTTGGTCAGCATCGGCTTGGCGTTCGACGGCTCGCTCAGATCGAACGCGACGCCGGGCATCATGATCCGGTCGAAGTACCCCTTGAGCATCGCCGGCATCCCGAACGTCCATGTCGGGAACTGCACCACAAGTGCGTCAGCACCGCGCAGACGCTCGATATGGCCCTCGAGGCCGCGCTGGTTTTTCGCCAGATCGTGGTAGTCGCGGCGATCCTGTTCGGACAGCACGGGATTGAAGTTTTCCTTGTAGAGATCGAGTAAATCGACCTGATGGCCGCCATCGGCAAGGCCTTTGAGGCTTTCCTGCAAAATGGCGGCGTGAAAGCTTTCCGGCAGCGGATGGCAATACAGATAGAGAACGCGCATCGAATGGTCCCTCAAGCGATCTTGGGCACGAACGTCCGCATCTTGCCTGGATTGAGCAGTCCGTGCGGATCGGCTTCGTGCTTGAAGCCCAACTGGTCGGCTTGATCGACACGCTTGTGCCGGCTGCCATCCTCAACCGTAAAGACGTGCGGATTGGCGATCGTGACGCCATGCCGCTCGTAGATGTCGATAATTTCGTTGAGACGCGCCTCGCTTGTGTAGCGGACAACGGGCAGCGCACTGCAGCTCACGCGCCCGCCGAAGCGGATGAATTCGAGGTGATGCAGCACCTCGCCCTTGGGGAACGCCGCCTCCATTTCAGCGACGCTTTCCAGCACGCGCCCGTGCGGGAACAGACATTGCAGATAGGTGACGCCGCGATCGGTCTTCAGCACATGCAAAGTCGTGTGGTTCCAGGTGTATTCATACAGCGGAACCTTCGTCGCTGCCTCATCGAAGGGTTGCTGCAGCGTGATGGCGCCACGCGCACCCAACAGCGACTTGAACGCTTCGAGCGAGGGCTCGGCCACCATGGCGATGACGATCGCCTTGCCGGCCGGACAATACGCGGACAGCGCCGGAAAGTGCGCCGTGAGGTCCGCCACGATCGGCGAGATCAACTTCTTGACGATGCCGTCGGCCAGCGCGGCTGCGTAGGCGAACCCGACCGCCTCCG
>JANYHP010000034.1 GCA_025359005.1 Hyphomicrobiaceae bacterium
GCACTGAAGGAAGCGGGCGTCAATGCGGCGTTTCTCAATTCGACGCTGTCGTGGGGGGAGGTGCAGGCGGTCGAGGCGCAGCTGACATCGGGAGCGCTGGATGTGCTGTACGTGGCGCCCGAGCGGCTGGTGCAGGAGCGCACGCTCTCGCTGTTGGAACGGGCCAACATTTCGGTGTTCGCCATCGACGAAGCGCATTGCGTGGCGCAATGGGGGCATGATTTCAGGCCGGAATACCGGCAATTGCGCATTCTGCCGGAGCGGTTTCCGTCGGTGCCGCGCATCGCGCTGACGGCGACGGCGGACCAAAAGACGCGCGAGGAGATCGTCGCGGAATTGCGGCTGGAGAACGCCGAGCGGTTCGTCGCGTCGTTCGACCGGCCGAATATCCGCTATACGATCAGCGAACAGGGCTCGATGGCGGGTCGCGAACGGCTGCTGCAGTTCATCGAGGCGGAGCATAAGGGCGAGGCGGGTATCGTCTACTGCCTGTCGCGAAAAACCGTCGAAGAGACGGCGGCGTGGCTGACTTCCAGAGGCCGGCGGGCGCTGGCCTATCATGCCGGATTGCCGGTGGATACGCGGCGATCGACGCAGGAAAAGTTCCTCAAGGAAGACGGGCTGATCATCTGCGCGACGATCGCATTCGGGATGGGTATCGACAAGCCGGATGTGCGCTTCGTGGCGCATCTCAATCTGCCGAAATCAATCGAGAGCTATTACCAGGAGACCGGCCGCGCGGGCCGCGACGGGGAGCCGGCGAATGCGTGGATGTGCTATGGCATCCAGGACATCATCACGCAGCGGCAGTGGATCGCGCAGGGTGACGGGGCGGAAGCGCACAAGCATCTGCAACGGCAGAAGCTGGACGCGCTGATCGGGCTGACGGAAACGGCGTCGTGCCGGCGGCAACGGCTGCTCGCCTATTTCGACGAGGTGCATCCGGGTGCCTGCGGCAATTGCGATACGTGCCTCAGTCCGCCACGGACGTTCGACGGCACGGTTGCGGCACAGAAGGCGCTGTCGGCGATCTATCGGACTGGGCAGCGGTTCGGGGTCGGCTATCTGGTGGATATTCTGGCCGGCAAGGCGGACCCGCGCATACTCAAAAACGCACATGATAAGCTCAACGTTTACGGCGCTGGAAAAGAGCTGAAGCCGGACACGTGGCGCGGCCTGTTCCGGCAGTTGATGGCGTCGGGGTATGTGGCAACCGATGAGGAGGGGCATGGCTCGTTGACGCTGACGGACCGGGCGCGGCCGCTGCTGCGCGGGGAAGTACAGTTTCTGATGCGCGAGGTGACGGCTGGCGCGAAAGCGGCGCGGGATCAGGCGTCGGGGGCTGCGACGCTGGGCGGCGGTGCGGAAGGGCTCTATGCGGCGCTGCGGGCGCTCAGACAGAAGCTGGCGGCCGATGCCGGACTGCCGCCGTATGTGATCTGCCATGATCGCACACTGGTCGAGTTGGCGCAGAAGCGGCCGGCGAACGCTGTGGCGCTGCACGACATCACGGGGCTGGGTGATCGCAAGATCGCGCGGTACGGGGCGGCGCTGCTGGAGGTGATCGGGGCATTCCAGGCGCATCCCGTCTTGAACAACAGGCTGTCGGCGACGGTTAACCTGACGTTGGCGCAACACGTGGAGGGCCGCCGGGCGACAGAGATCGCGGAGGCGCGTGGGCTCGAGTTGAGCACGGTTTATGGGCATTTCGCTGATGCAATCGAGGCGGGTTTGCTGACGGTCGAAGACGCCTTGGATCTGGACAGCGCGGCGCTCGAAGAGATCACGGCAGCGTTCGAGACGTGCGAGACACTGGAGACGGGCAAGCTCGGGCCGGCGCATGCGGCACTGGCGGGCAAATACGACTACGGCGTGTTGAAGTGCGTGCTGGCGGAGCTGGGGTGACGGATGTGGCGGCTGCCTTGCCGGTGTCGCTGCCCCCTGCTATGAGCGCGTAACTCTGACATTCACACCTATCGGGGAGCCGTTCATGGCGATCGAACACACGTTTTCAATTCTCAAGCCGGATGCGACCAAGCGCAACCTTACGGGCGCGATCAACGCCGTCATCGAGAAGGCCGGGCTGTCGATCATCGCGCAGAAGCGCGTGCGCTGGACCAAGGCGCAGGCGGAAGCGTTCTATGCCGAACACAAGGCGCGGCCGTTTTTTGGGGAACTGGTTTCGTTCATGACGTCGGGGCCGATCGTGTTGCAAGTGCTGTCGGGCGAGGGCGCCATCGCGAAGTATCGCGAGGTGATGGGTGCGACGGACCCCAAGGAAGCCGGCGAGGGTACGATCCGCAAGCTGTTCGCGGTGTCGAAGGGTGAGAACTCGTCGCATGGTTCGGATAGCCCGGCGGCGGCGGAGCGCGAGATCGCGATGAACTTCCGGCTGGATGAGATCGTCGGGTGAAGAATGAATCCCGTCTCCCCGTGCGACGTTTCGCATGGCGAGACGGGAATAGAGGTGCCTTCCGCGCTCGTGTTGGAAGCCGGCCATGAGTACCGCAGGCGAACTAACCGTTCTCGGGATCGAGACGAGTTGCGATGAGACGGCAGCGGCCGTGGTTGTGCGCGAGGGCGCCGGCCGCGGCCGTATCGTTTCCAACGTCGTGCGGGCGCAGTGGGAGCAGCATCGGCCATTCGGCGGCGTGGTGCCGGAGCTGGCGGCGCGGGCGCACGTGGAGTGCCTGGACGAAATCGTGGGGCAGGCGCTGGCGGATGCTGGCGTGGCGCTGGGCGATGTCGATGGGATCGCGGTGACGGCGGGCCCGGGTTTAATCGGCGGGCTGATGGTGGGCGTGATCACGGCGGAGACGCTGGCGATGGTGACGCGGAAGCCTCTGGTGGCGGTCAATCATCTGGAGGCGCACGCGCTGACGGTGGGGCTGACGGACGGTGTGGCGCCGCCGTATCTGCTGCTGCTGGTGTCGGGCGGGCATACGCAATTGCTGGCGGTGAAAGATGTCGGGACGTACGTGCGGCTCGGCTCGACGATCGACGACGCGCTGGGTGAGGCGTTCGACAAGACGGCGAAGCTGCTGGGGCTTGGTGCGCCGGGTGGGCCGGCGGTGGAGCGGGCGGCGGCTGCGGGGCAAATTGGGCGCTTTGATCTGCCGCGGCCGATGTTCAACCGGCCGGAGCCGAATTTTTCGTTCTCGGGATTGAAGAACGCGATCCGGCTGGCAGCGGTGGCGGCGGCGCCGCTGAGCGAGCAGGACATTGCAGACCTAAGCGCTGATTTCCAGGCAGCGGTGGCGGCGAGCGTGGAGAACCGGGTGGAGCGGTCGTTTCATTTGAGCGAGGCGGCGCTGGGGTATGGCGCGCCGCGGCGGCTGGTGGTGGCGGGCGGGGTGGCTGCAAACCAGGCGTTGCGTGCGGGGCTCGAACGGCTGGCGGCGCGATGCGGTTACACGCTGCATGTGCCGCCGGTGGCGCTGTGCGGCGACAACGGCGCGATGATCGCGTGGGCGGGCGCTGAACGGCTGGCGCGCGGCTGGGTGACGCCGCCGGGGTTTGTGGCGCGGGCGCGGTGGCCATTGGATGCGGCGGCGGCGGCAGTGCTGGGCGCGGGGCGGCTGGGGGCCAAGGCATGACAGCGCCTTCGCCGCTGGGAGCGACGGCTGTGCCGCAGTTTGCGACCAAGGTGGTGCTGTATGTTACGCATCGTTTTTTTGGTCGCATTTTCGGCACCAACCCGGGGTCCATTTTGGCGGAAAATGCTGCGGCAGATCGGGTGCTGGTGTTTCTCGAACCGGATTATCCGCACATCAAATTGCAGGTGCCGGGCGGCACGGTGGACGTTGGCGAGGACGTGGCGGTGGCCGCGCGGCGCGAGTTGGCGGAGGAAACGGGTCTTGATGCCATCGCTTCTGTGACGCTGCTCGGGGTGCGCGACTATGTCTTTATCTACAAGGGCGTGACATGTCGGCATGCACGGCATCATTTTCATGTGACGCTGGCTGCCGACCCGCCGGCGCGGTGGCGGCACTGGGAGCAGCACTCGTCGTTGGGGCTCGGGCCGATCCAGTTCGACCTGTTCTGGATGGACTTGCAGCAGGCGGAACGGGAACTGGGGTTCGGATTCCAGATGATGCTGCCGGACTTGGCTGCGAGGTTGGCGGAGAGGCGTGAGGTATGACGGTGGCGGCCGAAGGGTTGCGGTTCCAGCGGATCGGCGTGATCGGCGGGGGGGCGTTCGGGACGGCGCTGGCGCAGACGCTGCGGCTGGCGGGACGGGCTGCGACGCTGTGGGCGCGGGACGCGGGCGTGGTGGCGGAGATCGCGGCGCGGCGCGAGAACAGCGGCTACCTGCCGGGTGTGTTGTTGGATGCGGGTTTGGAGGCGACGGTGGATCTGGGGCGCGCGGCCTCGGCAGATCTGGTGTTGCTGGTGACGCCGGCGCAGTCGACGCGGGCGATGGCGGCGTTGCTCGCGCCGCATCTGCGGGCGGGTGTGCCGGTGGTGATCTGTGCCAAGGGAATCGAACAGGCGACGGGCGAGAGGCTGAGCACGGTGCTGTCTCAGACGCTGCCGGGGGTGCCGCTGGCAGTGCTGTCGGGTCCGAGTTTTGCGGCGGATGTGGTGCGCGGTTTGCCGACGGCGGTGACGCTGGCGTGTGTGGACGAGGCGCTGGGAGCGGCGCTGACGGCTGTCATCGGGTATCGGAATTTCCGGATTTACTGGACCGACGACGTGGCGGGGGTGGAACTTGGTGGCGCTGTGAAGAACGTGCTGGCGATCGCGGCGGGGATTGCGGCGGGGAAGCAGCTCGGGGCGAGCGCGCATGCGGCGCTGGTAACGCGCGGGTTCGCTGAGTTGCGCCGGTTCGGGGCGGCGATGGGCGCGCGACCAGCGACGTTGCAGGGGTTGTCAGGCTTGGGTGATCTGCTGCTGACGTGCGGGAGTGCGCAGTCGCGGAACATGAGTTTGGGGCGCGGGCTCGGCGAGGGGCGCAGCTTGGCTGAGATTCTGGGATCGCGGCGGAGCGTGTCGGAGGGCGTGGCGACGGCGGACGCGGTGGTGGCGTTGGCGCGGGCGCATGGTCTGGATATGCCGATCGCGGAAGCGGTGCAGGCGGTATGCACGGGCACGCTGACGGTGGACGCGGCGATGGCAGGTTTGCTGTCGCGGCCGTTCAAGGCGGAAGATTGAGCGGGCTTGGTGGTTGGGTCGCACGCCGACGCGCCGAGGCGCATGCGGGGCCGTATTGCTCGGCGTCGCGGTCGCGCTGCTGGCAGGCTGCTCGATGCACCCCATCGTGGATGATGTTTCGCCGGTGCCCACCGAAGACATCGTTGCGAGTGCACGGTGCGCGTTGCGGCTCGGCATCGTCGACAAATTCAGAAAATGGTTCGAAGACGAAGGCACCACGGGTATCGACCCCAATGTCGCGGCCGACGAGGCCGAGATTGCCGATCTGGAACTCCGCTACGGCAAGACGACAGCACAGGGCTATAAGGACTACGTTGGGGTGGCCATCGCCTACGATTTCGATTTCGAGCTCGAGGAGCACAACAATGCTGATACCGGTTTCGGATTCCGGCTGCCCTTTTCTCACAGCGCGATCGGCGTTGATGCCAGCACAAACCTGCATAAATCCAGGACCGGCAAGCGGACGTTCAAATCGCAGGACACGGTTGGCCAATTGCTGACGCGTTATTGGTAAAACTACTGCCGCAATGACGTGGCGGCGGTGCCGGCGCCGGTGCGTCCGGTCTATCCGCTGACGGGTTCGATCGGGCTCCGCAAGGTCGCGTTTACGTTTCTGTCCATCGCGGTCCTTGAAGGTGGCCAAGAGAGCTTCGTCGATACGCTGACGTTCACAACGTCCATCAACGGCAAGATCAATCCGACGATCAAGATCGACCCGGTGCCGAAGGCGTTGCGGCTGGTGAGCGCCGACGCGACACTGGAGGCCGGCCGCACAGATAAGCACAAAGTAACGGTGAGCCTGGCGTTCCCGGTGTTCGAGCCAGAGCTGACATTTGAAGAGAAACAAACGGTGCTGGAAAAGAGCGAGGTCGAAAAAGGCTATCGATTAAATACGCTTTGGCGTGCGCGCTACAATCTCTGCGTCCACGACGCGCGCGGACGGGAAGATACGTTGAAGACGCTGCGCTTCACGGCGCCGGAGGTTTATTGCCTCGAGTACGCGAGCGCCTTCGCGCCGAAAGCGATCCGGGGGAAGGCAAGGCCGAAGCGGACGTGAGGTGTTGGTTTGCGACAAATCATCGACAGTCTCGGTCATTGACTGACTTGGCAGTCATTGATATTTGTGGCGTATGATACCTCGTGCGTCGAAGTCGTTGATGGGACCCGCAAGCAAGCCGAGCCGGCGGCATGTGGCCTCCGAACGACGCCGTCAGGCGGTGATCAGCGCTGCGCTCGATGTTTTTTCCAGCGATGGCTTTGCGGCCGCGCGGCTGGATGACGTCGCGGAAAAGGCCGGCGTTGCCAAAGGTACCATCTACCTCTTCTTCAAGGACAAGGAAGATCTCTTCGAGCAGATCCT
>JANYHP010000429.1 GCA_025359005.1 Hyphomicrobiaceae bacterium
GCCGAAGATGGTCGAGCGCAAGTGGGGCCGCGTGATCAACGTCAGCTGAAACAGGCCCAGCGTGATCGCCGGCAAGATGATGTGGGCCCAGCCGTCACGCGTCAGCAGGCCCGTCGTCCAGCCGCCAAGGCGGACCACGTCGCCACGGCCGAACGAGGGCAACAGATGCAGCACATTGGAGAACAGCCAGACCAGCAGGATGCCGATCAGAAACGTCGGCAGCGAAATCCCGACGAGGCTCAACGTCAGGAACGCCTTCGAAATCCAGCTGTCGCGATGGATGCCGGTATAGACGCCCATCGGGATGCCGACGGCGATCGCAAACAGCGCCGCCACCATGGCCAACTCGAAGGTTGCAGGAAAGCGCGTCGCAAAGATCGTCGCGACCGGCTGCTTGACCTGGTAGGACACGCCGAAATCGAGGTGCGCCGCCTTCCACAGGAAACGGCCAAATTGCACGGGAATCGGATCATTGAGCCCCAGCTGGTCGCGCAGCACGTCACGCTCGGCGAGCGTGGCGTCCTGGCCGACGAGCTGGTTAACCGGATCGCCGACGAAGCGGAACAGCAAAAATGCCAGTGCCGCCACCGTGATCATCACGACGACAGCCTCCAGCATGCGACGGATGATGTAGGCAATCATGTGTGGCGCAAACGTCCCGTTGTTGGTGATGGTCGACTGTGACCGCCCACTCGCCGCCCGTCAACGCATCCCGCGGCGCAAGACTGATGCGCCACGCGACAAATAACGGCATCGATTGCCACAAGTACCCACAATCACAAGTCCCTGGCACGCGACGTTACGGCCGGCCGGCCGCGGGGCTGGCTGATTGCGGCTGGCGGACGGCGGCGGCATGGGGTTAGGATGCCGCCACAATCAAGAAGAGTTCCTCGGGAGGACACGCATGCACTCACCCTCAGACCGTCCGCGCTCATGCCTGATGAGCAGCCGGCGCGTGGTGGCATCTGCAGCACTTGCCGCAGCGGTGTTGGCAAGCGCCCTGCCCGGCACCGCGCGCGCCCAATCGACTGAGCCGCTCAAGATCGGCTTCGGCATGGCGTTGACCGGCCCGCTTGGCTCCAATGGCAAGTCGGCGCTGCTGGCGATGAAGATCTGGGAGGAGGACATCAACGCAAAGGGCGGCCTGCTCGGCCGCAAAGTACAATTGGTCAACTATGACGACCAGTCCAACCCCTCCACCGTACCCGGCCTCTACACCAAGCTGCTCGACGTCGACAAAGTGGACCTTGTCATCGGCGGCTACGCGACGAACGTGCTGGCCCCGGCGCTGCCCGTGGTGATGCAGCGCAAGAAGGTGATGATCGGGCTCTACGGCCTGAGCGTCAACCAGAAGTTCAAGTACGACCGGTTCTTCGCCATGTCGCCCAACGGGCAGAACCCGAAGATGGCAGTTTCCAAGCCGTTCTTCGATGCGGTCATGAAGCTCGACCCCAAGCCGAAGTCGATCGCCATCGTCGCGGCGGATGCGGAGTTCTCGCGCAACGCCGCCGACGGCGCGCGTGACAATGCCAAGGCGCTTGGCCTCAACATCGTCTACGACAAGAGCTACCCGCCCTCGCAGACGGACTTCGCGCCCATCCTGCGCGCCATCCAGGCGACCAACCCCGATGTGGTGTTCGTCGGCTCCTATCCGCTCGACAGCGTCGGCATGGTGCAGGCCGCCCAGGAACTCGACCTCAAGACGCGCGCGTTTGGTGGCGCCATGGTCGGCCTGCAGGCCAGTGCCTTCAAGACCAAGCTCGGCGAAGCGCTCAACGGCGTGCTCAACTACGACTATTGGCTGCCGGCGCCGAGCTTCATGCGTCCCGGCGTCAAGGAGTTCCTGGAGAAATACCAGGCCCGCGCCGCCGCTGAAGGTGTCGATCCACTCGGCTACTATATGGGGCCGTACGCCTACGCCTATATCGACCTGCTCGGCCAAGCGATCACTGCCACCAAGAGCACCGACGACGGCAAGATCGCCGACTATCTGCGCACCACCACGCATCAGACTTTCATCGGTCCGGTCAAGTTCGGCGCCGAGGGCGAATGGGAGACGGACAGGCAGTTCCTCGTCCAGTTCCGCGGCGTGAAGGGCAATGGCCTCGACCAGTTCCGCGGCCTGGACGTGCAGCCCGTGCTCTATCCGCTGGCCGACAAGACGACCGATACAGTGGTGCCCTTCAACGACGCCCGGAAGAAGTAACCGCGCAGCCCTCGCCTGTTGTGGATCGCTTGATCCACTTTCCCAAGGGTATGGTGGGTGGGGCACTCAGTGTCGCGCCCAACGAAAATTGCGACTGATGGCCGGCATCGGGCCGGAGCGCTGAACGCAACCAAGGGCTGCGCTGATGCCTTCGAATATGCTGCCAGCCGCGGTCGTTGCCCTGTTCGCGGCGGCTTTGGCGTTCGTTTTCTGGTACAGCCGGCAGCACCCGCGCGAGATCGTCGGGCACGGCCGGATCGACGTGACGGGCGTGCGCGGGCAAGGCATCGCGACCCTGCAGACCCGCGACGTGTCCATCAACGGCGTCGTCTTCAAGGAAGTGGAAATGCCCAACGGCACGTGGATCGATTGCGCCGGCGATTGTGCGCAGGCGGCGCGTGATGCGGGTGACGGCTTCTGGGCCAAGGAAATGCAGAACAAGCGTTAAGGTCACCCGATGAAAACCGTCACGTTGAAGTCCGGTGCGGTGGTGCCGGCACTCGGGCTCGGGACGTGGCACATGGGGGAGAGTGCGCGCGCGGCTCCGGCTGAAGTCGCGGCGTTGCAAGCGGGGCTCGATCTCGGGCTGACGCTCATCGATACGGCGGAGATGTATGGCGAGGGCGGCGCCGAGACGGTGGTGGGCCGCGCCATCGCCGGCCGTCGCGACGCCGTCACTCTGGTGAGCAAGGTCTACCCGCACAACGCCTCGCGGGCGGGTGTGGCGGCTGCGTGCGAGCGCAGCCTGAAGCGCCTCACCACCGACCGCATCGATCTCTATCTGCTGCACTGGCGCGGCAGCCATCCGCTGGCCGAGACCATCGCGGGCTTTGAAGATCTGCGCCGTCAAGGCAAGATCGGCGCCTGGGGCGTCTCCAACTTCGACACCGCCGATATGGCCGAGCTTGCGCAGACGCCGGGCGGTGAGGCGTGCGCGTCCAACCAGGTGCTCTATCATCTGGGCCAACGCGGCATCGAGTGGCGGCTGCTCAGCGATTGCCGGCGGGCCGGCGTCATGGTGATGGCCTATTCACCGCTTGGCCAGGGCGACATTCTGCAGCACCCAGACTTGAAGCGGCTTGCGGAGAAGCACGCTGCTACGCCAGCGGCCATCGCGCTGGCGTTTCTACTCGGCCAAGAGGGCGTCGTTGTCATTCCGAAAGCCGCCACACTGGCCCATGTGCGCGCCAATGCAGCGGCCCGCGACGTGCGCCTCGACGCGACCGATCTGGCCGACCTTGCGCGCGCGTTCCCGCCGCCGTCAAAGGCGCGTCCGCTCGCCATGCTGTAGACCAATGGGGCTGGTCGCACGGGCTGATTGGCGGGCAGCGATCAGGAGCCGCGACCGGCTTCAGGGAGTGTTCGCCGTGCACGGCGGACGAAGATGAGGTTCTGGTCGACAAGGCCGCGCACGCCGAACCTGTCAGAGCTTTTCCAGACACAAGCCGCCCTGACGGCTGCGTCGCGGGGCGCGCGCCATGTTTTTGTATGAGGCCGTTGGGTCTGGCGTGTAGAATGGCGGTCCAGGGGCGCACTGGCGCCGCCACTCTCGAGCATCTCCCATGGCCCGCGACCCTATGACGACGCCTCAGTTGCAGATCCGCTTCGACAACAGTTATGCGCAATTGCCGGAGCGGTTCTTTGTGCGGCAGGCGCCAGCGCCGGTTTCCAGCCCGCGCCTCATCAAGCTCAACGAAGCCTTGGCGCGGCAGCTCGGACTTGAGCCCGCAGCGCTCGCCGCACCCACGGGCGTGGCCCTGCTGGCGGGCAATGCTGTGCCCCAGGGCGCCGAGCCGCTGGCGGCGGCCTACGCCGGCCATCAGTTCGGCGGCTTCTCGCCGCAGCTCGGCGATGGCCGCGCGCTGCTGCTCGGCGAGGTGATCGATGCGCACGGCCAGCGTCGCGACATCCAACTCAAGGGCTCGGGACCGACGCCATTTTCCCGCCGCGGCGATGGGCGGGCAGCGCTTGGCCCCGTACTGCGCGAGTATATCGTCAGCGAGGCGATG
>JANYHP010000519.1 GCA_025359005.1 Hyphomicrobiaceae bacterium
TCAAGGGCATGTACGTGATGGGCGAGAACCCGGCGATGTCCGACCCCGACGTGCAGCACGCGCGCGAGGCACTGGCGCATCTCGAACATCTCGTCGTGCAGGATATCTTCCTCACCGAGACGGCATGGCACGCCGACGTGGTGCTGCCGGCCTCGGCGCACGCGGAAAAGTGGGGCACGTTCACCAATACCAACCGGCAGGTGCAGATCGCGCGACCCGTGGTGCCGCCGCCGGGCGAAGCGCGCCAGGACTGGGAGCTGATCGTCGATCTGGCGCGTCGCGTGGGACTGCCCTGGGCATACAAGGGTGTCGGCGAGGTGTTCACCGAGATGGCGCAGGTTATGCCGTCGCTCGCCAACATCACCTGGGAACGCGTCGTGCGCGAGGACGCGGTGACCTACCCGTGCGATGCGCCGGACAAACCCGGCAACGAGATCATCTTTGCGCAATCGTTCCCGACGGCTTCGGGGCGCGCCAGGATCGTGCCGGCGGAGTTGCGCGCGCCCGATGAAATGCCTGACGCCGAGTTCCCCATGGTGCTCACAACGGGGCGCATGTTGGAGCATTGGCACACAGGCTCCATGACGCGCCGCGCCTCGACCTTGGACGCGCTGGAGCCGGAGGCGGTCGTCGGCCTGCATCCGCGGGAGGCGGAACGACGGGGCATCGCGGCTGGCGAGTTCGTCGACGTGGCGACGCGGCGCGGGCGCATCCGCCTCAGGGCGCGGCTCGATCGCGACGTGGCGGAGGGGATGGTGTTCATCCCGTTTGCCTTCGCCGAGGCGCCGGCCAACATGCTGACCAACCCGCAGCTCGATCCGATGGGTAAAATCCCAGAGTTCAAGTATTGCGCCTGCCGCATCGAGCGGGTGCCCGTGCCGGTCGCGGCTGAGTAGGCCGCGCGGCGCCTGAGCAACGGTGGGGCAGGAAACGTCGGCCGGGGTTACCTGAGCTGGTGATAGCCCATGCCGCCCTCGTTGCGTTGCCGGAATCCCCGTCGAATGGTCGTAATCAATCATAAGTGATTCGCGCGACTGTGCGGGAGCCTGACTTTGACATTTCATTCTGAACTGCCTGCCGATCCGACGGGCGCCGAGCCCGATACCGAAATCTTGCGCGCGGACACGGCGCGCGAAGAGGCGAGCTGGCCGGTCGACCTTGTGGCGCTGATCGCGGCCAGCATGGCGGCGCTGGCTGTGCACACGGCGCTGCGCATGCACACGACTGTGTCGACTGAAATGCGTCTCGGCGCAGCCGTGCTGGCGTTCGGTGCGCTGGCCTGGGTCCACATCATGTTGCGGAGCGAGGCGAGCCCGGTGGCTCCGACGAAAAGCGCGAATGCGAGAGCCAAGCGCGTCAAGAAGGTGCGACCGACCGAACCTGCAATCAAGGCCACATCCCCCGATCCGCAATTCACGCGGCCGGCAGCGCCCGCTGTGGTGTCGCCAGCGCCGCGCTCGTCGGCCCAAACTCCCTCGCCTGCCGGATCTGCCCGTGCGCCGTCCACTGTGGGCTTTGAAGAGCTGCAGACGCTCGTCGCCGAGCTGGCCCGCAGCACGCCCGGCCCGAAGGCCGTGACGCCCGATCCCGACACGCCGCCACGCGCGGCGTCGATCGCTGCCGAGGCCCGCGCCTTCGGCCGCGCTCTGGACGAGTCGCACGCTGCTCATGCGGCAGCCTTGTCACGGGCCGCCCGCATCATGAACGAGCAGGCCTATCTCGATCCGGTCAACCCGCCCGGACTTGCTGCTGAGCTGGCTGACGCGCTGACCGCCGAGCGCATGACCGTATACCTCGAGCCCGTCCAGCAGATGGAGTCGGACCGGCCCCGCCACTACGAGATTTCAGTCCGTTTCAAGGCGGCTGACGGCGTGGAGATGCCGCACGAGCAACTGCTCGCCGCCGCGCGCGCGGCCGGATTGCTGCCCCGTGTTGATGCGGCGATCATTCCGCGCGCGGCGCGGGTCGCCCAGCATTTCCAGGTGCGCGGCCGTGACACCGACATTTTCGCCCGCGTGCACGGAACGTCGCTACCGGACCAGGAATTCCGCGCCGAAGTCACCGCCGCGGCGATTGCAGCCGATGGCGGGGCCCTCATCCTCTCGTTCGCCCAGGACGACGTGCGCGGGTTTGGGCGCGTGCACTGGATGATCCTGTCGACCTTGTCGGAAATGGGCGTGCGCTTCGGCATCGAAAGCGTCACCGATCTCGATATGGATTTTGGTATGCTCAAGCGGCACGGCTTCGCGTTCGTCAAGCTCGACAAAGACGTGCTGCTCGATGGCCTGCCGGCGCCGGGCGGCACGATCGCCTCGGCCGATGTGTGCCGTCACTTCGCGTCGCTGGGGCTCGCCCTCATCGTCAGCCACATCGACGACGAGGCGGCGCTGGCACGCATCCTGGGCTTTGGTATTCTTTTCGGCCAGGGCGCATTGTTCGGCGGCCCGCGTGCGGTGCGCGCCGATCTGCTCACCAACGCGTCCGCGGCAGCGTGACC
>JANYHP010000268.1 GCA_025359005.1 Hyphomicrobiaceae bacterium
AGGGCCTGCGTTTCTTGGGTGTTGAGGCCGGCGGCGGGTTCGTCGAGCAGGATGATGCGCGGTTTAGCGGCCATCGCGCGGGCCACTTCCAGCAAGCGCTGCTGGCCGTAGGGAAGCTGGTCGGCGCGCATATCGCCGCGCCCGCCTAGCCCCACAAAATCCAGCAACCGCTGCGCTTCCGTGCGCACGGCGTCTTCTTGCGCGCGGGCCCACGGGGGGCGAACGAGGGCTGCGAAGACACCGCCGCGCGTGGTGCGGTGGGCGCCGACTTCGACGTTCTCGCGCACGCTCAGTTCCTTGAAGAGCTGGACGAGCTGATAGGTGCGGACGAGCCCGCGCGAGGCCACGGCCGACGGCTTCATCCCGGTGATGTCGGCGCCGTCGAAATGGATACGGCCCTCGCTGGGCGGGATGGCACCGGAGATGACGTTGAACAGCGTGGTCTTGCCGGCGCCGTTGGGGCCGATGACGGCGAACAACGCGCCCTCGGGCACATCGAGATCGATGGCGTTGTTGGCGACGAGGCCGCCGAACCGTGTCGTCTCGCCGCGAATGGACAGGAGCGCCATGGGGTCAAACCGTCTTGGCTGGAGTGGCGCGTGCACGCTGCAGCAGTGCCGGCAACACGGCGAGGCCCCGGGGCGCGTAGATCAGCATGGCGATCAGCAGCACACTGTAGACGATATCCTGCATCTCCTTGAGGCCGAGGCCGCGGAGCACTTCCGGCAACAGCGACACGATGATGGCGCCGACCACGGGACCCCACGTTGTGCCGATGCCGCCAAGGTAGAGCATCGTGAACGGCAGCACGACCATGGCCGCGCCGAACACCTCGGGACTGATAAAGCCGACGAAGTGCGCGAACAGCGAGCCGGCGGCGGAGGCATAGAGCGACGCCACCACGAACGCCGCGAGCTTGTAACGCGCGACGTCGATGCCGAGGGCTGCGGCTGCTTTCTCGCTGCCCGCGATGGCGCTCAGCGCCCGGCCGAAACGTGAGTGCCTGAGGCGCGACGAGATCCATACGCCGAGCAAGACGATGCCTACGAGAGCGACAAGTTGCTGCTTTTCCGTGGCCAGTTTGAGTTTGCCGAGACCGAGTGGGGGAATGCCGGAAAAGCCCATGTAGCCTTGGGTCAGGCCGTTCAGCTCGATGGAGAGTTCGTAGGTAATGAGCCCCAATGCGAAGGTTGCCATCGCCAGTGTATGGCCGCGCAGCCGCAACGTCGGATAGCCGATGATGGCCGCCACGACGCCCGAGAACGTCATGGTCGCCAGCAGCGCGGCGAGCGGTTCCCAGCCATAGTCGCTCGTCAGGATCGCCGAGCCGTAACCGCCGAGACAGGCGAAGGCGTTCTGACCGAACGACGCCTGGCCCGTGTAGCCCATGAAGAAATTGAGCCCGAGGCAGAACACCGCATAGATCATGGCGAAGCCGACGACGGTCACCAGATAGCCGCTGGAAATGAGCGCATAGGCGATCAACGCCGCGGCGGCCAGCGCCGGCAGTGCAGACACCAGCGTCAAGCGCGCCTGTGGGGCTGCTGCGTCAGTGGAGGTAGTAACGGGCGAGGTCATGGTGGGATTTGATCTCGTGTGCGGCGAGTTCGGCGACGATGCGGCCGAGGGAAACGACGTAGACGCGTTTGGCGAGTTTGAGCGCGAGCGGCGCCTTCTGCTCGACCAGGAGAATACCGAGGCCCTGCTTGTTCAATTGCCCCAGTGTTTCGAGGATTTCCATGGCGACGCGCGGAGCCAGACCGAGCGATGGCTCGTCCAGCATCAGAAGTTTAGGCGCCGCCATCAGCGCGCGGCCGATGGCGAGCATCTGCTGCTCGCCGCCGGAGAGAGAAGACGAGACCTGCATGTACCGCTCTTTGAGCCGCGGGAAGAGACCGAAAACTATAGCGAGTTGCTGCTCGACGGCGCCGGCGTCACGTGTGTAGGCGCCGAGCCGCAGGTTCTCTTTCACCGTCATCTGGCCGAACAGGCCGCGACCCTCTTGCACCATGACGACGCCGTGCCGGGCGAGCTTGTGTGTTGGCTCGCCGGTGATGTCGCGACCCTGGAAGTGGATGCGGCCGCGCGCCGGTACAAGCCCGGTCGCGGCACGCAGCAACGTGGTTTTGCCTGCGCCGTTGGGGCCGAGCACGGTGACGAGCTCACCGTCGGCGACGTGGAAACTGGTCGGCTTCAGCGCCTCGACCTGGCCGTAGCTGGCGGCGAGGCCCTCGGCTTCGAACAGGTGGGCCTGAGCAGTAGCGGCCACGGAATCCGCCCTCATTTCACGGCGACGATCTTGTCGCCCTTGACTGCGCCCATGCGGAATGGATTGACCACGATGCCGACGTGCTGGTCCGGCGTGAAGGCATATGCAGCACCGGCGCCCTGGGTCGGCGGCAGCTTCTCGAATGCGTCGCGCAATGCCGCGCCTCCGGCGGCGTTCGAGGCCTTCATCGCGTCCGCCATCATATAGAGGCTGTCCCAGGCGCGGGCTGCAACGGTGCCGTCGCGACCAGGGTATTTGGCGCTCCAGGCAGTGAGGAACTCGGTGGTCTTGGCCTTGGCCGCGGCGTCGGAGATCTCGTCGGGCATCTGCACGCCGGGGGCCACGAACATGAAGCGCTCGCCGATGGATTCGGCCGCAGGCTTGAAGATTGCGGCGTCATCAGTGCTACCCAGCAGCAGCATCTTGTCGAGGCCGAGTTGCTTGATGTTCTTGGCGACCGTGACGGTCGAGCCGCCGATGCCAATCTTGATGATGGCGCCGGCACCGGCACCATTCATGCGGCCGACCTGGACGCTCATATCGGCGTCGTCCTGTTTGTAGGATTCGTTGCCGACGACTTCGAGGCCGAAAGCGGCGGCGGCCTTGGCGGCGATGTCGGTCATCAACAGGCCATACGGTGTTGGATCATGCAGGATGCCGACTTTGCGGATGTCGGTTTTTTCCTTGAGGTACTGGTAGCGCGTTTCGATCTCGAACTTGGGTGGTGGCAGGAAGCTGTAGGCCCACTTCTGCTCTTCGGGTTTGCGCGGCAGGATCGAACACAGCACCATCGGCAACTCGGCGGCGATGACGGAGGCGGCGGCGGCAAAGGTGCCGGCGGAGACGCAACCGCTGTTGAACGAACCGACCTTGTCGCTGGCAATCATCTTCTTGTAGACGACGACGGCTTCCTGCGGCTCGGACTTGTTGTCCTCGACGACGATCTCGAATTTACGGCCGAGCGCGCCACCCTTGGCGTTGAGCCCCTCGGCTGCGAGCAGCAGGCCGTCGCGCCAGGCGCGGTCGGTGACGGCGGCGTAGCCCGTCAGTCCCACGGACGAGCCGATCTTGATCGGTTCCTGCGCCATCCCCGGCACAGAGGCGGCGCAAAGCATCGCGAGCCCTGCGACCAGCCCGGCGGGACGCGCGACGCGCGGCCCGGTGGTGGCGATTGCGCGACGGTTTTCAAATGACGGCATGCGGCGTCCTCCCGATGAGATCCAGCTGCGGGCTTGGGCCCGTCTTTTGTGCCGCACAGTGGCGGTGCCACTGGCGGGATGGGACGGTGCGCCGAGGCGACACCGTTTCGCAATGCTTCAGAAGAGCAACTAAATGCTTGTTCTGTTCTGCAATACATTGTTCTATTTCTAATAATGATTGCCTGAGCGTGTGTGCGGCGTCAAGCTGTGTGTCTTGGCATCCACGATGATGTGCGAGGCGACGGTGGCGTGGGGCAGGAGTGTGGGCGGCCCGTCATCGGACGAAGCCGAGGGCTGCGGAAATCCGTTCGGCGGTGGCGATCGTCTGCCCGATCTGCTCTCGCGACGGGATTGCTTCGATGTACTGGATCGAATCGACAATGGCGACGCACGCCACCAGCTTGCCTGACGCGTCGCGCACAGGTGCGGCCAACGCGTTCAGCCCCAGCAAAGCTTCGTTAGGCGCCACGGCCCAGCCCTGACGGAAAGTCTTGTCGATGTCTTTGGTGAGCGCTGTGGCACTGACGATCGTCTTGGGCGTCAGCATGTCGAGACGGGAGCGCAGCACGGACTGCTTTAACGAGGCCTCCCCGAAGGCGAGCGCGACTTTGCCCTGCGCCGAGGCATGAAACGACAGCAAAGACCCCTGTTTTACGCCGATTTCTATGGCTGACTTGCCGGTGATGGCGGCTAGAATGCGGACCCCGCCCGGTTCGACTTCCGAGATAACCGACGAATGACCGAGCGCGTCGCGCAGGGTCGCGAGGTGGGGGAGAGCGATCTCGCCCACGTGCAGGCGGTCGGCGACGGCGCGACCCAGGCTGACGAAGCGGTTGCCGATCTCGTAGCGCTCGGTCTCGCGGCATTGCACAAGGAAGCCCTCACCCACCAGCGTGCGGAGGTGGCGGAAGATACGGCTCTTGTTGATGTCGAGCGCGGTCGCGATGGCGGTCACACCCAACGGCTTGCGCGCCTTGCCCATGTGCTCGAGGATGCGCAGCGTGAGTACGACCGACTGCACGCCATCGGTTCTGTCGCCAGAGATGACCGGCATTGACCTTGTCCTCGCGGTGCGCGTGATTGCTGAAACGTGGCGCCGCTGAGATAGCCTTGACAGGCCGCCCGTGACAGCGCGAATGTTGCTGCAGTTGATACACTGTTTTGTTGATCAAAACAACTTATACCTCAGCACCACTTATCACCCCTCTCGTATCGAGACCGCCAACCTTTCGAGATCGCCAACCTTTCGAGATCGCCATGACCCAAGCGCCGCCCCTCCGTGAAGACCGTCGCACCCGTGTGGCGGCCATCCTGCAAGGTGCCATCGATCCGCATGTGCATAGTGGGCCGTCGATCGCGCCGCGGGCCATTGATCATCTCGAACTGGCGCGCGCCATGTCGGCAGCGGGCTTTGCAGCCATCGTCACCAAGGACCATGACTATGCCGGCGTCGTCACGGCCCAGATGATCACCAAGCACTTCCCGGCGCTGAAGACGAAAGTGTTCTCATCCATCGTGCTCAACAACGTGGTCGGCGGCATGAACCCCTATGCGGTCGAGCATACGGCGGCGATGGGCGGCAAAATCGTCTGGATGCCCACGCTGGCTGCGCAGAACCATTTGAACTGGGAGAAGACGGCGAAGTGGGCGCATCCGGCATCGACGTCGAAGATGCGGCCGGCGACTGCGGTGCCCGTGTTGGATGCGGCGGGCAAAGTTCGCGATGACGTGAAAGACGTGCTCGATGTGATTGCTAAGAATGACATGGTGCTGGCCAGCGGCCATCTGCACGTCAGCGAGACATGGCTGGTCTTTGAGGAAGCAAAGAAGCGCGGTGTGACGCGTTTGGTGTTCACCCATCCCGAAGACATCGTGGATGCGAGCCTCAACGATGTGCGGGGCATCGCCGCGATGGGCGCGCAAGTCGAGCATTCACTGTGCATGTTTCTGGATGGCTCGAAATTCAAAAGCCGGACCGCCGAGGACCTGCGCCAACAGATCGATGCGGCCGGCGTGGGCAACACGATTTTATGCTCGGATCTCGGCCAGGTGGGCCTTTTCAGCCCACTGGAGGGTTTCCAGCGCGGCGTCGAACTGTGCATGGATCTCGGCTACAGCGACGACGACATCCACACGATGGTGGCGACGAACACCGCGCGTCTCTTGGGGCTTTGACGGTCTTTACTCAGGGAGTTGCCGCTTGCGCGAGCGCCAGCGGTGAGGCTGCCTGGGCGACGGCGTTCAGCCGCGCGGCCCGCTGGCGCATGGCCGCGGTGGGCGTGAGCCCGAGAGTGTCGAACACGACCTCGATGCGATGCAGCCAATCGTGGCGGAGCGCGGCATTGGCCACGTTGGCCGACCGGATGCGGGCGACACGGTCGGGTGCCCGGTCGAGATCGGCGAGAAGATCGCCGATGTCGGCGGAGTTGAAGGGTACAGGCACCACGGCATCGGGCCAATCGAACAAGGCTTTGAATTCAGGCGTTGCGGGCGGCTCGCCGATCATCACCGTGCCGGCGGCCGCGCCCTCGTAGTAGCGCGACGAGATTTCCTCGCGGCCGGCGGTGTAGTCCGGCTCGTTGATGCGACTGCGATTGGCGATGAAATAGCGGCTGTGTTGCAGAAGGCTGGCCAGCATGCGGCGATGCTCGGACGGGGCGTCGACGCGAAAGGTGCGTTGTTTGAGATCGTGACCGCTGGCGGCCACTGTATCGAAATAATAGAAAATCTCGCGGGCCTCGGCCATGCCAAGCAGCGCCTGGTGGGTGACGGCTGACCTGCGGCCGATGTTGCAAACGTCGATGGGCCGGGCCTGACGGCTGGGTGCGGGCGCAAAGCGAAGCACGTCTGAGGCCAGCGGCAGGTAACTGCACGGCCGCCCGGTCATGCGCGCCACCGCATCCACGCTGTTGTGGCCGCCGATAAAGATGTGGTCGAACTCAGACAGCAATTCCAGCAGGTATTCCGGCAGCAGGTGCGGCCATACCTCGATGATGTAGCACGCAGCATGGCGGCAC
>JANYHP010000627.1 GCA_025359005.1 Hyphomicrobiaceae bacterium
GCGCGCATGGCGGTGAAACGCTGCTGCTGGATGGGCCGGCGCTGGCGGCGCGGTTCCCGTGGATCGCAACGGATGGGGTTGCGCTCGGCAGTTTCGGCCCGCGGGGCGAGGGCTGGCTCGATCCGGTGCTGCTGTCGGCGCTGCTGCGACGCGCGGCCGTCGCGCGCGGGGCCGAGTTGATCGAAGGCACGGTGATCGGGCTTGAGCGGGGCGCCGGTGGCCGCATCGATCGCATGATGCTGACCGGCGGGCGAGGAATCGCGGCCGGCGAGGTGGTGATTGCGGCGGGCGCCTGGTCGGGGGCGCTGTGCGGGCTTGCTGGCGTGGCGCTGCCGGTGGAGCCGCGCAAGCGGTATGTCTATGTGGTCGATTGCAAAGGGGCCACGGAAGCGTTGCGCAAGGCGCCGCTGACGGTCGATCCGGGCGGCGTGTGGTTCCGGCCGGAGGGGCGGACGTTCATCTGCGGCGTGTCGCCGGCGGACGCGGATGAGCCGGTGGCCACGGATCTCGACGCCATCGACTATGAGCCATACGAAACGATCGTGTGGCCGGCGCTGGCTGAGCGTGTTCCGGCGTTTGAAAGCCTGAAGCTGATGAGCGCGTGGGCGGGCTATTACGACTACAACACGCTGGACCAGAACGGCATCATCGGGCGGCATCCGGGTATCGGAAACATGCTGGTGTGCACGGGTTTCTCAGGGCACGGGCTGCAGCAGGGGTACGCGGCGGGGCGGGCAATTGCGGAGCTGATCCTGGATGGGCGTTTCACGACGATCGACCTCACGCGTTTCGGGGTTGAACGGATTTTACAGAAGCGGCCGTTGTTTGAGTTGACTGTGATTTGATGGCGACGATCCTGGCATTTTCGGGGACATAGGGTCGACCCCACGGGTCTGCCCCCATGCGATCGTGTTGGTCGCAAATCATATTGTTTGAAATTCATTGAAGGGAGATTTGGTGGCGACGATCCTGGCGATATCCAGTCAAGTTGCGAGTGGGCACGTGGGTCTGTCGGCGATGGTGCCGGCGCTGCAGGCGTGTGGCCACAACGTTATCGCGCTGCCGACGGTGCTGCTGGCAAACCATCCGGGGCGGCAGCCGACGACCGGGATGCGCGTCGACGCGGACGTGCTGGAGACGATGCTGGAGATGCTGGGCAAGAACGGCCGGCTGGATGGCGTCGAGGCGGTGCTGACCGGATATCTGCCGAGTGCGTTTCATGTGGCGTTCGCTGTGATGGCGGTCAACCGATGCCGGGCAGCCAATTCAAAGCTGATCACGCTGTGCGATCCGGTCATCGGCGACGATCCGAAGGGCGTCTACATCGACGCGACGGAGGCGGTGGCGATCCGCGATAATTTGCTCGCGCTGGCGGATATCATCACGCCGAACAGATTCGAATTGGGATGGCTGTCGGGTCGCCCGGTGAGCGACATCCTATCGGCGATCGAGGCGGCGCGGGCACTCGGGCGGCCGACGACGGTGGCGACGTCGATCCCGGTGCTGGGCAACCGGCTGGCAACGCTGGCGGTGACGGATCGGACGGCGGAGCAGGTGGTGGTGGCGCGGCGCGCGGGCACCCCGAACGGAACCGGGGATCTTTTGGCGGCGCTGTATCTGGCGGCGACTCTCGACGGGCGCTCATCAAACGGGTCGGCGCTGGAGTTTGCAGTCGGCGGTGTCGACCGGGTGCTGGCTGAGAGCGTGGGCGGCGAGGAATTGCGGCTGGCCAAGCAACTTTGGTACTGGATCGCAGACAGGGGAATCCCTAAGTAGATCCTCATCTGAGCAAGTGGGCTACGCGTCGGGGAACCGATGGCGGCCGAGCGGCGGAGTGCCTCATGTCGATCTTTCCCGACCATCTGACCGACCGCTTCCGGCGGTTCAAATACCGGCATTTCGTAACCAACCAGGATCACTACGAGAACCTGGCGCAGCACGGCCAGAGTCCGGACGTGATGGTCGTGTCATGCTGCGACAGCCGGGTGGACCCGGAGACGATCTTTTCGGCGATGCCGGGGGAATTGTTTGTGGTTCGGAACGTGGCCAACCTGGTGCCGCCGTTCGAGACGACGGGGAAATATCACGGCGTGTCGGCAGCGCTGGAATTCGCGGCGCTCAACCTGCGCGTCAAGCACATCGTGGTGATGGGGCATTCCGGGTGCGGGGGCGTGCGCGCGTGCATCGACCATGAAGCGACGCGGCAGACGGAGGCGGCGTTCATCCGCAATTGGATGTCGATGCTTGATGCGCCACTGGAGGCCTTGCGCGCGGCGCAGCCTAATCTCGGCGGGCTGGACCTGCGGCGGGCGCTGGAGCACGAGGCGGTGCGGATGTCGCTGAACAACCTCAGGACGTTCCCCTGCATCCAGGTTTTAGAAAGCAAGGGGCGGGTGGCACTGCACGGCGCCTATTTCGATATCGCAACGGGCACGCTGGAAGCGCTCAATCCGGCGACCGATCTGTTCGTGGCGCTGTAGCCCGCAGGAAAAATGGCCGCTCGATTGGCCAGCCGTTGGATTTGTGGCCGGACTAATCCACAGACGTAGGGTGCAATAGGCCGCTTCGGCCGTATTGCACCGCCCTCAGGACACGTCGAGACGCGCTATCGCTTAAGCGGCGCTCGTCACGGTGCAATACGCCCGAAGTGGGCTCTTGCACCCTACGGTTCGGGATCTGACCGTCACCTTGAGACGTGCTGCCGATTGGCTACCGACGCGGAAGCAGACACGGGCCGCGGGCAAAAATGTTGGGTCGAGCGGAGGTTTAGCCCAACCTGCACCAGCTCACTGCTCTTCGGGTTCGTCAGCGCCGTCGCCGACGATACCGGTGACGTCGGCGCCGGCGTCCTCTTCCTCTTCCAGGAAGGTTTCGTCGGCTTCAACGGCGCCCGCCTCCTCGACGACCTCGATGTCGGCCAGCGCCTCCTCGCCCTCGGGAAGGTCGTCGGCCTTGGCCTCGGCACCCAACTCAAACTCGGGCTTGACAGCCTGCTTGGCGCGCAGCTTGTCGGCGGCGGCCTGCGCCGCGGCGACGGGGGTTGGCGCGGGGGGCACATAGATGGTGCCGCAGATGGGGCATTCCGCCGGTTGGCGGCTCAGGTCGTAAAACCGCGCGCCGCAGTCAGAGTTCTGGCAGGTGCGCTTGGTGCCGCGCGCCGCTTTGGTCGCCGTGGACATGGGTAAGCCTCAATAGAACCGGTCGCTTGGGAAAAGCGATGCTCGGGCGTGAATTGGAGGGGCACCCCATCGCATGGGATCGCCGGCATGTCAAAGGCAGGCAAGCGCCGGCCGCCGACACTTGTTCATAGGACCAATTGCCGGGGGTGGTGCGGTGCGATAGAAGGCGGTTCGGGGAACTTTCCAGGAGAGGTGCGGCATGGCCGACGCCAACGTCAGACACGAGCGGCCGCTGTCGCCGCACATCGGTATTTATCGACGCCAGATCAACATGGTGATGTCGATCCTGCATCGCATCACGGGGGCCGCGCTGTATTTCGGCACCGTGCTGCTGGCGGCCTGGCTGATCGCCATTGCCCAAGGCCCGAAGGCGTTCGACACGGTCAACACGCTGTTTGCGCATCCGCTCGGGCTACTGGTCATGTTCGGCTATACCTGGGCGCTGATGCACCACATGTTCGGTGGCTTTCGCCATTTCATCTGGGACACGGGCCGGGGGTTCGATCTCGGCACGGTGCGCCTGCTGGGCTGGCTGTCGATCCTCGGTTCGATGGCGGCGACCGTGGCGATCTGGGGCGTAGCGCTGCGCATGCGGGGGATGATCTGATGTCGACCAATTTGCGCCCCACGGCCTCGCCGACCCACGCCGCCATCCGGACACCGCTCGCCAAGGTGCGCGGGCTCGGGTCGGCCAAGGAGGGCACCGATCATTTCTGGAAACAGCGTGTCACGGCGCTGGCCAACGTGCCGCTGACGCTGTTCCTGGTGGGGCTGATCGCACGGCTGGCGGGGTCTGATTATGCCACCGTCAGGGCAACGCTGCAGCAGCCGCTGATCGCCATCCTGCTGTTGTTGCTGGTGCTTTCGGGCATCCACCATATGCGCATGGGCATGCAGACGATCATCGAGGATTACGTGCCACGCGAAGGGCGGAAGCTCGGGTTGCTGATGCTCAACTCGTTCTTTGCTTACTCGGCCGGGCTGACGTGCATCTTCGCGGTGCTGAAGCTGGCGTTCGCCGCGCAGTGACGCGGGTGTCCCAGTGGCACCGATCCATGATAAGATATGGGAACTTCAGGATTTCCCATAGCTGAGTTTGCCACCGCTGAGTTTCCCATAGCTGAGTTTGCCATGGCCCAGCCCAAGCCGCGCCCTGCCACTTATGCCGATATCGAGGCGTTGCCGCCGCACGTGACGGGCGAGATTGCCTTCGGCGTGCTGCATACGATGGGGCGGCCGGCGCCGCGGCACGGCAACGCCGCGATTGAGTTGCAGACCGAGCTTAACAGCCCATTTCGACGCGGGCGCGGTGGTCCCGGCGGTTGGGTTTTTCTGCCCGAGCCTGAGTTGCATCTGGGACCGCATGTCATCGTGCCTGATATCGCCGGATGGCGCCGCGAGCGGCTGCCGGCGTTGCCAAAAACCGCGTGGATAGACGTTGCCCCCGATTGGGTGTGCGAAATTCTGTCGCCGTCGACGCAGCGCTTCGATCGCATCGACAAGCTCGCCATCGATGCCGCGTTTGCGGTCAGCCACTGCTGGTATGTGGACCCGATTGCCCGCACCCTCGAAGTGTTTGCCCGGCAGGGGGACAAGTGGCTGCTGGCAGCCACCTTCAAGGATGCCGATCCGGTCGCGGCGCCGCCGTTCGAGGTGCATACGTTCGCGCTGGATGTGCTGTGGATGGCGGAGGAATAGCGGGCGCGGCGGGTCAGCTCTCTTAGCCTCGACGACGCATGCCCTCTGAGACTTCTCGCCCATTGCCGCCGCTGGTGCAGCGCGATAAACACAGCCGAAATGCAATGCGTCCTCCGGTATCTTCCGTGGGGCTCTCGAACACTCTGGGCGATGACCGATGGCGGACAAGAACGGTATGGCAAACGGAGCGGCAGCTCCCAAAGTCAACGGCCAGGCCTATAAGATTACCGATCACACCTACGACGTCGTCGTGGTCGGTGCGGGCGGTGCTGGGCTACGGGCGACGCTGGGGTGCGCGGAAGCGGGCTTGAAGACGGCATGCGTGACCAAGGTGTTCCCGACGCGCTCGCACACGGTGGCGGCGCAGGGCGGGGTGGCTGCCGCGCTCGGCAACATGCACGAGGACCAGTGGCGCTGGCACATGTACGACACCGTCACAGGCGCCGACTGGGCGGGCGACCAGGATGCGATCGAGGACCTCTGC
>JANYHP010000020.1 GCA_025359005.1 Hyphomicrobiaceae bacterium
GTCTGGCAAGACGGCCGCCGCCAAAATCATCCTGCGGCCGACGCCTTCCTAGGTGCTCGTCCCGAGCCGGCCAATTGAAGCAAGAGAACTCATCATTTGCGAACCAAACGGAGACCACTGCATGTCGATCCGAAACATTCCACACTTTCTGGTCCACAGCCCGAAGGACAATGTCGGCGTTGTCGTCGTCGAAGACCTCAAGGCCGGCACCGCCATGAATGGCGTCATCACCGAGACCGACACGCCGATCACAGCCAAGGCCAACCACGACATTCCTGTCGGCCATAAGGTTGCGCTGGCAGACCTGAAAAAGGGCGACACTATCATCAAGTACGGAGAGGACGTCGGCAAAGTCGTCGCCGACTTCAAGAAGGGCGATCACGTCCACATCCACAATCACAGAACGAAGCGGTGGTGAGCTTTACTGCACTGCAGCTTCGCCGTTTCACCTGCACTCAACACAGAAATCGGGACTGATACGATGGCATCGAAATCATCAGGCAAGGCAGGGCCTATTGCCAACCAATCCAATCTCTCGTTCCACGGCTGGCGCCGCGAGAACAGCCGCGTCGGAGTACGCAATCACGTCGTCATCCTGCCGCTCGACGATCTCTCCAACTCGGTGTGCGAGGCCGTTGCCCACAACATCAAGGGTACGCTCGCGATCCCGCATGCCTATGGCCGCTTGCAATTCGGCAAGGATCTGGATTTGCACTTCCGCACCCTGATCGGCACGGGCTCCAACCCCAACGTCGCCGCCGTGGTCGTGGTCGGCATCGAGGATGGCTGGACCAAACGCGTGGTCGACGGCATTGCAAAAACCGGAAAGCCCGTCATCGGCTTCGGCATCGAAGGCCACGGCGACATCGCGACGATCGCGAAAGCATCGTACAAGGCTAAGGAATTCGTGCAGTGGGCGTCGGAACTCAAGCGCGAGGAATGCGGTATCGCCGACCTGTGGGTGTCAACGAAGTGCGGCGAAAGCGACACCACGACAGGGCTGTCGTCATGCCCGACCGTCGGCAACATGTACGACAAGCTGATCCCCAAGGGCATCTATGGCGTGTTCGGAGAAACGTCCGAAATCACCGGCGCCGAGCACATCTGCCGTGAGCGCGCGATCGACCAGTCTGTCGCCGACAAGTGGTACAAGATGTGGAAGGCCTATCAGGAAGACGTGATTGAGGCGCACAAGGATGGCGATCTGTCCGAAAGCCAGCCGACCAAGGGGAATATCGCCGGCGGCCTTTCGAGTATCGAAGAGAAGGCACTCGGCAATCTGGAAAAGATCGGCCGTCAGTGCCGCTATATTGATGCGCTCGATGCTGCCGAAGTACCAGCCAAGGGCGCCGGTTTGTACTACATGGACACGTCGTCGGCGGCTGCCGAATGCGTCACGCTGATGGCCGCTGGAGGCTGGGTCGTCCACACGTTTCCCACCGGCCAGGGCAACGTCATCGGCAACCCGATCGTGCCGGTCATCAAGATCTCCGGCAATCCGAAGACGCTGCGCACGATGCCTGAGCACATCGACGTGGATGTCACCGGAGTTTTGCGCCGCGACCAAACGCTTGATACTGCGGGCGATGCGCTGATCGAGATGATCATCCGCACGTGCAACGGGCGACTGACCGCCGCCGAAGCGCTCGGCCATCGCGAGTTCTCGATGACCAAACTGTATCGGAGTGCGTGAGCGCCGCGCCACCGCAGCCATCAGCGCCAATGGGATGCTGATGGCTGCCATGACCAACATTGCCCCATGGCCGAGCTTCCGCTCCGCTTTCCATACGCGCTGCCAACAGGTGCAAACGCAATGATCGACGCATCCCTCCTCGATAGATCGCGCGGCATTGTGCCTGGCCTACTCATCTGCGCGACTGTCGGGATGGCATCCGCCTTCATCTCCGAGACCTATGGGGGCCCGACGCTGCTGTTCGCGCTTCTCTTCGGCATGGCGTTCCATTCGTTGACCATCGGCACGAAGGCTATTGCCGGCATCGTCTTCTGCAGCAAGACGGTTCTGCGGATTGGGGTCGCTCTGCTCGGCGCCAGGATCAGCCTGTCCCAAATCGGCAGCCTCGGATGGTCGCCGATTTTGCTCGTCATCTCGGGCGTTGTGGCAACGCTAACCTTTGGTACTGCTTTGGCGAGGGTTATCGGCGTAAGCCGAAACCTCGGCGTCCTGACCGGCGGCGCGGTTGCAATCTGTGGTGCATCCGCGGCACTGGCCATTTCAGCTGTGCTGCCAAACGACAAAGAGAAAGAGCGCGACACACTGTTTACTGTGGTCGGCGTTACGATCCTGAGCACCATCGCAATGGTGATTTACCCGCTGCTTGCGCGCGCTTTCGGATTGGGCGCACACAACACCGGGCTATTGTTCGGCGCAACAATCCACGACGTGGCGCAAGTTGTCGCCGCCGGGCAAATGGTTTCCGACGATACAACGCTCGTTGCGACGTACACAAAGCTGCTGCGGGTCACGCTGCTGTTGCCTGTGGTTCTTGGTCTTGCCTGGGCGACGAAGGGCAACACTGGGCGTTCAGCCACTCAACTTGTGCCCTTCTTTCTGGTTGGCTTTGCAATGCTGGTGCTGATCAATTCCGCCGGGGTCATCCCTGACAGCGTCAGTCATACTCTGGCTATCACATCGCGCTGGTGCCTCATATTTGCCATTGCGGCACTTGGTATGAAGACATCCCTCGGCGACCTTGCCGAAATCGGTTGGCGCCCGCTCGCCCTTTTGATTTCGGAAACATTATTCCTGTTGGGTCTGGTCGGCATCGGGCTGAAACTTGTGCACAGCTAACGGCTTCTGCTGCCATCGATACAGTCGTCGTCGGCCTTCTGGTGTGCTGCAGAGGCATCGCTTTCGAGGATGGCGCAATGGTAGGTGTGGGTGCGACGCGGCGGCCCGCCTGGCGGATCAGCACGCGGGATCGCGATCAGGCGTACCAGGGACTTGTGATTGTCGGTACTAGAGCGCTTTCCACTTGGTTTGGATCGAGGAAAGCGCTATAGCCGTTTGTTTGTCGCATTTTCAGCACCAAACCGGTGTCCACTTTGGTGGAAAATGCTCTAGAACGCTTTCGAGGCTTGGCACCGGCTGCGCGTCGACCAGGGGCTCGACGTCACCAAAGCAAAGCGCATTCTGAAGGGTGCAATCGGCGCGCTGTTGGCGCCGCATATCCAAATGCTGGAATAAATGGAAAAGCGCGCTTCGACATTGCGTTCGGCAACACCAGGTGCGCCGTGGCAATGCAGAACTGGAGTTTGACATGTCGCTTGAACACTTCGATGTCGTGGTTGTGGGCGCCGGCTTGTCCGGCATCGGCGCGGGCCATCATTTGCAGAGCCACTGCCCCAAGAAATCCTACGTCATTCTGGAAGGGCGCAATTCGATCGGCGGCACGTGGGATCTGTTTCGTTATCCCGGAATTCGATCCGACTCCGACATGTACACCCTCGGCTATTCCTTCAAGCCGTGGACAGAAGCCAAGGCCATTGCGGACGGGCATTCGATTCTGAAATACGTCAAAGACACAGCGCAGAACGAGGGCATCGATCGCAACATCCGTTTCAATACTCGGGTAAAGCGCGCCTCCTGGTCGTCGCAGGATGCCAAGTGGACTGTCGAGGCCGAGCGCGGTCCGTCCGCTGAACTGGTGCGCTACACTTGCAATTTCCTATTCATGTGCAGCGGCTACTACAAATACGAGGCAGGCTACACCCCGCAGTTTGC
>JANYHP010000030.1 GCA_025359005.1 Hyphomicrobiaceae bacterium
GCAACGGGCGATCCGGTTCGGCGACGGTGATACGCTGTTCCAGCTCTTCACGGATGCCCGCGCGATCCGCCGCGGCGTGCTGCAAGCGGGGCAGGATACGGCGGCGCCCGACTTCGGCCGTCATGCGCCAGCGAAAGACGACAAGCCTGCCCGGTGAGGCCTGATCGTGTGTTGGCGGCTGTCAACGATTGCTCAATCCGGCCGGCGGGGACGCAACGGGGCGAGCAGATTGCCGAGGATGCCGGGCGCGGGTGTCGGCGAGGCGGGCGGCGGCTGGGCCGGCGCTGGAGGCTGTGGCCGCAGATTCAAACGCGACAGGGATGACGGGGCGGCGGCGGCGCTGGGCCGTGGCCCCGTGCTCATCGGGGCGGCGGGGAGCCAATGGTCATAAAACCGGCGCTCGCAGTCGAGGGGGCCGGTGCCGGTGACGTGGCCGATCGTAGTCCAGCCACGGGCCTCCAGATGGGTGCGCTGCACTTCATCGGCTTCGGCGCCGCACACGAGGTGGGCGGCGAGGATGGCGAGAAGCGGGGTGATCGGCGGGAGGCCGAGCCATGTTGTGATGGCCACAATAGCGCCGACGATGGCCAGATAAGCCAATGTGGCAAGCCATATCCCGCGCGCTGCAAACCAGACAGGCGGCAGCAGAAAGGCGGGGAATGCGAAGCCATCCTTGACGAATTCGAGCGCTTCGGCGCGATCAATGCGGTCGGCCGCGGGGTTCGGCTGCTCATGAACCGAGAAGGACTTCAGGCGTTCACGGCCAAACAGCAGATACGTGAGCATGATTGGGCGCCTGTCGGTTGAGCGTCATGGAAAGGCACGAACCTGCAGTGTCTCAATTTGAAATCGCAAAAGCAAGGGCAGCTTTCGAAGTCCAGCGGACACGCACCGGCACCGGCACGACGTGAGTGACCCGGTGCCTCCGTTGGGCGGCCCTGGAATCTCTTGACCGCCGACTTCCGCTGCTGTGAAATGCGGACGAAGAGGACAGAAGCAGTCTGGGCCAAGAGCACGCATCGTGCCATGGTCGCAACGCGCTGCTGAGATGGTCGCTGTTGGCGGGGCTGCGGACCCTGTGCTTGGCGATCGGCTGATTTCGGACGCGGTCATCGACTACCCACTCCCCTGCAAGGTCGCCGACCGCTATCTTTCCATGATGCTCGACGAACGAACATGTCTGAACGCCATGGTACAACGCGACGCGCGTTATGACGGTGCCTTCTTCATCGGCGTCAAGACGACTGGCATTTACTGCCGCCCAGTCTGCAAAGCACGGATGCCGCGCCCAAAGAATGTTACGTTTTGGCCAAGCGCGGCTGCGGCCGAGAGCGCTGGTTTTCGCCCGTGTCTGCGCTGTCGACCTGAGGCGGCGCCGTTTTGCCCGGCATGGAATGGCAGTCGGACGACCGTCGACAAGGCGATGCGCCTGATCGAGAACGGCGAGCTTGATCGCGGCACGCTCGAAGAACTCTGTGAAAGGCTAGGTGTCGGCTCACGCCACTTATCGCGACTGTTCAAGCAGCACCTTGCTGCTTCACCCGGTCAAGTCGCAAAAACGCAGCGGACGCAACGAGCAAAGCGGTTGCTGGACACGAGCGACCAGCCTCTTGCCGCGATCGCCGAGCAGGCTGGCTTCGCAAGCGCACGCCGCATGCATGCAGCAATCACTGCTCTTTACGGGCGGCCACCTTCACAACTTCGGGGTCGCTGACCAGACGCAGACAATATCAAATTACACACAATTTGCGAAGGAGCATGCATGTCTGAAGTTGACACCGAATTCTTGTTCGAGGCCCGTATCTCGTTAGGAACCCCGATTCATATCGGCCAAACACCAAACGGCTACCGGATGATTGTCAACGTGGCTGGCGGCCGCTTTGAGGGCCCCAAACTCATGGGCGAGGTCATCCCAATGTCTGGCGCCGACTGGTCGCGTATTCGTGCAGATGGCAACGGTGCGCTCGACGTTCGCATGACACTGAAGACGGATGATGGCGCTCTGCTCTTCGTGCACTGGCACGGCCTCATGATCGTATCGCCGGAGAACAGGGATTACGCCCTGGATTTTGCGAAACCGGATGATCCGAACGGTGCTGGCCGCTACTATTTCCGGACGAGCCCCCAGTTCGAAACCGGCGACGAGCGTTACGCTTGGCTGAATAACCTCATATGTGTGACAAAATCTCGAACGGGTGGCGGCGGCGTCGTTCACCGCGTCTTCGCAATCAAATAGCGAGATCGCATCAGTACTTTCGATAGAGCCGGATGGCCGCTTACGTAGGTAGACCGGTCGTACAAAGAACAATGCGGGAATCCGGCGGTATGGGTCACGACTTGCCGCTCTCACGTCCACCTGACTTTCGGCTAACCTACCAAAGACCGGACGAACCGCAAGGCCGTCGTCATCGATCGAGCGACTGTCGGTCCTGGCCCAACGCGTCGGCGGCGGGGGGGGCGGTATTGGTAGCCAGCGGATGTTTTCATACTGAGACACGACCCAGGGGCGGCGGTCGGCTGCCGATGATGTGTGCGCGCCCGGTCATGGTCACCGCACAGCTTTAGCGGATTTTGCGGGGCCTTGTCTGCGGGGCTGGTAAAAATAGCAGTGCCGGGACGGCGCTGCTCGATTGCATGTCACGAAAGGCGAATTTCGCTGGCCAGACAGATCGCTTATGACTTACCCCAAGGGCTGTCCCCTCCCCCCAAGAAGCCGTCGCGGGTGTATCCGAAGGTCCGGGTTGCCCGACACATCGCCACCGGAGCCATGCCATGCGTCTCGAAGCCATCCCAACGGGCAAAAACCCGCCCCACGACATCAACGTTGTGATCGAGGTGCCGGTCGGCGGCGAGCCGATCAAATATGAGATGGACAAGGCGTCGGGCACGCTGTTCGTCGACCGGTTCCTGTATACGCCCATGCGCTATCCGGGGAACTACGGGTTCGTGCCGCATACCTTGTCGGCGGACGGCGATCCGATCGACGTGCTGGTGTGCAATACTCGCGCAATCGTGCCGGGCGCGGTGATCAGCTGCCGGCCGGTCGGCGTGTTGGTGATGGAAGACGATGGCGGCGGCGACGAGAAGGTGATCGCGGTGCCGGCGTCGAAGATCACCATGCGGTATGACAAGGTCCGGACGGTGACAGACCTGCCGGACATCACGGTGCAGCAAATCCAGCATTTCTTCGAGCATTACAAGGACCTGGAGCCGGGCAAATGGGTCAAGATCCACCATTGGGGCGACGCCGACGAAGCGCGCCGGCTGATCGTGGAATCGATCGAGCGGTACAAGGCGAAAGCCTGAGCATGAAACCTTGACCCGCAGGGGCATCTGGACCAACGCTGTGGATAGCTCGTTCCTGGTGAAGAGGTATGCAATGAAGCGGCGCGCAGTCTTGTCGGGTGTTGGCGGCGCCGCCGTAGTCTCGCTGTCGATCGTGAGCGCGGTGTCAGCGCTCGCTCAGACCCCCGGCAAGGTCTACCGCCTCGGGCACCTGGGAATTGCGGCGGCCAGCGAAGCCTACACGCGCGAAACCACCCTGCCGGAACTGGCGAAGCTTGGCTACGTCGAGGGCCGCAACCTTGTCATTGATGGGCGTGTCGGCGGGCTGACGGCGATGCCGGGCCTGATGGGGGACATGCTGGCTGCCCGGCCGGATGCAGTTATCGCTATCGGTCCGGCGGCCACGTCTGCTGCCCATGCGGCCACGCGCACGGTGCCGATCATTGGCTTTGGCAGCGACCCGATCGAACTCGGGCTCGCGAAGAGTTACGCGCGGCCCGGTGGCACCGTTACCGGCGTCGTCATCCTGGTCAATGAACTCGAAGCCAAACGGCTGTCGATCCTGCAAGAGGCGGTGCCGGAGCGGCGGCGCGTGGCGATGCTGTTGTCCACGACGGGGAACCCGGTCAGTGAGCCCGCCCTGCGGAAGGCGGCCGCTGGGCTCGGTCTCGAGCTGCTCCCTTTCACCGTCGCCACGCCGGCCGAGTATCCGACGGCGTTCGCGGCGATGCGGGCGGCGGGTGCGCAGGCCCTGGTTATCAGCGCGACGCCGGAATTCCAGAATGACGCCAAGCAGCTTGCGGCCCTCGCCGTGGAGGCCCGGCTGCCGACGGTGTGCGAATGGGCGGATATGGCGCGCTCGGGGTGTCTGATCGGGTATGGTCCGAGCCGCGCCGAGATGCGACGCCGCATGGCCCATCAGATTGCGGCCATATTCCGCGGCACTTCGGTGGCCGACGTTCCGATCGAGCTGCCGACGCTGTTCGAATTCGCGGTCAATCAAAAGACCGCCAAGGCGCTCGACCTGACGCTGCCCGCCGGTGTGCTGCTGCGCGCCAACGAGGTGATCGAGTAGGGGACTTCTGATAAATAATTGAACCGTGTGCCGTCCCACATGACGAACGCGTGGGGCTCAGAGCTGCGTGCCCTTTTTGCCTTCGGGCCCTTCGAGTTCTTTGATCTTGTCCTTGAATTTCTTCAGCATGCGTTCGACGTAACTCAGCGCCTTATCGACTTCTTCTTCGGTCGGAAGCTGGATGCCGGACTGGCGCTTGGTGGACGGGTCGGGAGGCACGCCGTTCATCTCTTCGAGACGCTTGACGGCCGTCTTCAGCTCGGCGTTTTCGGCCTTGAGGCGCTCGATCTCGTCGGTCACGGCGGCGCGGTCGTCCGGCATCATGGTGCACGCCCAGCTACCCGATGCCTGGCGGCACATGGAGATGACGCCGGTCTGGGTGTCGAGGCGCAGCACACCGCCGTCGGTCGGGTGCATGGTGAAGCGGCCCGGTGTGCCGGCGGGGAGCGCGGATTGGGCGTAGCTATCGCTGGCGACGCCGGCTGTCGCTGCGACGACGGTGGCGAGCAGCATAGCGGTTGAGCGGCGGGCGGGCTGCGCCATGGCGTAACTCTTCGATGTTGGGCCAACGGATGGCAGGAAGCGATCGCGTATCGTGGACGACGAATCGATCTGCAATGTGGCGAACACGGCTTACTGCGGCAAAGCGGCGCCGCGGCGCTGGTGTGTTGCAGAATTGGCCTTTGAAAACATTGGTCTTTAGGGCTCGGATGCAACTTAACCTTTCCTTTACTGGCGCCTGACAGGTTGCCACTCAAGAGCTTCCGAACTCGTGCCGCGTCGGAGCCCAAGAAGCAGCTTCAAGACGAATCCCTGCGACGTGGCCAGTCTGCGATCCAATCCCGTGATGCCCCCTTGGGATCGTGAGCGCTTTTCGTGTCCGCCTCGTTGCCCCCATCGTTCCGGCCGAGACGCAGAGACACATCATGGCAACGCACAGCGACGTACCTCAGGACACCGCCAGCGGCTGGTCGCGCGATTTTGCGCGGGATTATGAGGCGTCGTTCGGGCATCACCCGGGTGTGCCGGTGCGGCCTGGCGTGCCCAAGCGTGCCGCCAACGCAGACAGCACGGGCGCGGTGATCGACCAGATGACGGCGCAGATGCAGGCCCGTATCGCCGAGGTGGAGCGGCGGCACGGCGACGCGCTGCGCGATATGCAAATCAAGCTCGAGCGGATGTCAGGCGAGGCGGTCAAGGCACGCGGGGCGGTGCCGGCAGATCTGGCGAACGCGTTCGGTCGCATCGAGCAGGGCATGGCGAAGTTGGCCGACCGGGTGGCCGAGACGGCGCAACCGCGGCGGCGGGGCGCGGAGACGTTCGTGTTCGGCACGCCTAAAGCCGACGCCACGCATTTCGTTTTCAATCCCAAGCCGCATCAGCCGGTGGCGCCGGTGTCGATCGACCCGCCGGGTGGCCGCGATCCGTGGGACACCGATCAAGCCGAAGCGCTCGCTGGCCTTTATGAGAGCGGGGCGGCCGGGTTCGGTGCGCCGCTGCCGGGGGCGGCGCTGTTTGCGCACGAGGGACATTTGGCGGCCGTTGCGCAACCGGCTCCGGTGGAGGCTTCGGTTGCTGTGTCCGCGCCAGCGCTGGTGGCCGGTCTTGGCGATGATCGAGGCTGGTTGGACGCGCGCCTCAACGGGCTGACGGAGCAGGTGGCGAAGTCGATCGAGGCGGCGCGGCCGGGCGCGGCCTTGGAAACGATGATGCAGCGCGTCGACCAGCTCGAAGCGCGATTTGGCTCGGCGCTGGATGGTTTGGCGACGAAGGCCGATCTGACGTCGCTGAAGCCGAGTGCTGCCATGGCTGCCATGCCGGCAACCCTGGTCGGCCTCGAAGCGCAAATCCGGGAGCTGGCCGCGCATATCGATACGACGCAGCAGCACCTCGGGCGGCTGGATGTCATCGAGCAACATCTGAGCGATCTGCATGCGTTTGCGCAGGCGTCCATGGATGCGGAGCCGGACGCTGCGGGCGTGCCAGTACCGGCGCACGCGGCGCCGACGATGGAAGAACTGGGACTGCTTGCCGATCTGGCGGTCGAGCGGGCGATGGCGCGCATGCCGGCAGTCGCCGTCAGCGGGCATGTCCCGACCGCTGAAGGCGGCGTCGCGCAGGCGGAAACAAAAGCGCGAATCGACGCCGTGCACGGCCTGCTCAACGAGTTCGCAGCCGAGCGCCGCAAGGGCGACGTCTACACCACGGGCATGCTGGAAACAGTGCAAGAGGCGCTGGTGCGGCTGATCGATCGGGTGGACGCGATCGACGCGGGGCAGGCGCGCAGCGCCAGGGCAACGCCGGCGGTCATGCCACCGAGGGAGATGGCCGAGCAGCCAGCGGGCGAGGTACGGCAGGCGATGCCGCCGGCCGCCGAGCCGGTGCAGAAAGTTGCGGCGGAAGGCGGGACTGGATTGCAGCGCCGGCGCGAGCCGCGCAGAATTGAGCCAGCGGCGGTGCAGCCGATACCTGAACTTGCAGTGCCCCTGCCGGTGGTTGAAACCGCGCCTGAAGGTCAGCCGGAAATCAGCATCAAGGACGTGAAGCTCAAGCAGCGGCGTGTACCGATCGCGCCGGCGCCAGAGCCGAAAGTCGCCGAGCCGGCCATCGAGCCCGCGGCGGCGGAGGCTGCGGCGCCGGAACGGCGGGTGCGGAAAGCCGCAGGGCCGGCAGCGTCAGGGACTAGCAAGCGCGGCATCATGGTTGCTGCGGCGGCGCTGGGCCTGGTTGGCGTGAGCTATCTCGCAAGCCTGTTGCTGGCCGATAAATATGGCCCTGCCCTGCCGGTAGACCCGGCGGTGATGGTGCCAAAAGCGATGGCCCCTGCCGTGCCGGCGGTGCCGGCGCGCGGCGTGGTCACACCGGTTCCTGCAGCCGCGGCTGCTCCGGCCGCCGTGTCGCCTCCTGGCATGGTCGGGCCGCCGGTTCGTATGCAGCCGCAGCAGTCGGGCGAAGCGCCGACGCGGCCGATGCTGCGCGATCAGAATGGTGGACCGCAACAGCGCCCCAGCAGCGAGCCGCAACGTCCGGCCGCCGGCGCGGCGGTGTTGGATACGCAGGTGCCGAAGCCAGGCCAGCCCGCCACGGTGCCTGAAACGGTCAGCGACGACCTGAGCCAGCTCGATATCGACAGCCCGATGACCGAAGCGTTGCCGAGTGTTGCTGAAATCGCGCCGCAGACGGCGCCGATGCGCCAAGGCGCCTTCCAGCCAATGCCCGGCATGTCGCTGGATACGTCCAAGCTGGCGCAGGTCGGCGGCAACCCGGCGAGCGCGCAGCGGCAGGCCTACATGGCGGCGACTTCGGAGCGGGTGGGGGCCATGGCGCAGCCGGCCAGTGACTTCGGCGGCCGCTTCGGCGCCCAAGCGGCGCAGCCGCCCGCACCCGCACGACCCGCGGCCACGCAGGCTCCGACCAATGCCATCACGACGGGGTCCAACCCGGAGGCGCCGGCGCGCGCGGAAGCCGTGTCGTACGGTGGGGCTGGGGCCGCGCCGCAAGCCCCGATCGATACGGCGGTGACCGAAAACGTCAATGAGGTGGTGGAAATGCCGCCGGCGCTGGTCGGTCCGCTGTCGCTGCGGATGGCGGCCGCGAAGGGGGACAAGTCGGCAGCGTTCGAGGTGGCGACACGCTTTGCCGAGGGACGTGGGATCAAGCAGGACTTCAAGCAGGCCATGACGTGGTACCAGCGGTCCGCCACGAAGGGCTTCGCGGTGGCGCAATACCGGCTCGGCACGCTTTATGAACGCGGCCTCGGCACGCCGGTCGACGCTGCCCGCGCGCGCATCTGGTATAAGCGCGCCGCCGAGCAGGGCAACGTGAAGGCGATGCACAACATGGCCGTGTTGAGCGCAGGCAACGGACAGACGCCGCCGGACTATGTCGGCGCTGCCAAGTGGTTCAGGGATGCTGCCGAACGGGGCCTCGCCGACAGTCAGTTCAACCTTGGTGTGCTGAACGAGAACGGCCTTGGCATCCCGAAAGACGCCAAGAGCGCGTACGTCTGGTTCTCGCTGGCGGCACGGGGCGGCGACGCCGAAGCAGCCCGCCGTCGTGACGGACTGCTGGCAACACTGGATGCCAATACGCTGAAGTTGGCCGACGAACAGGTTCGTGGCTGGCGCGCGAGAGCGGTGGACACCAAAGTGAACGACGCGCGCGTGGCGGGCGACCAATGGCGCCAGCAGGGCTACAACCAACAGGAGCCGACGGCATTGCCGCAGCAGGTGCCGCAGCTGCCGCAGGCCAATGCCACCCCGGCGCCCACAGGATCCGCAGCGGTGCAGGCGCGGGTCATCAAGGCCCCGGCGCGCTGAGCCAGACGGGCGGTCGTTTGCCGATTGTCACTTGCGGCTTGAATTGGCGGCCGGGCTGTTGTCCGATGGTGCAGCCGTGGCGTTTGCCGCTGCTGCCGTCTGGCCGTGGATCGCGGCGTGCGCTACACGACCCGGCACGGCTTCGGTTTAGGTGCTGCCGGCGGACGCGTTCGCCGGCTGCGCGGCGGTATTGGCGGATGGCTGGGCGGCGGGCTGGATTGTCTTGGTAGCAGGAGTACGACGTGACTGGACACCTGGGATGAGCATCTACCTGCCGATTGCGGAGATGTCGGTCAGCGTCGTGTTGATGCTCAGCATGGGTGCGTCGGTCGGTTTCCTCTCGGGGCTGTTCGGGGTCGGCGGTGGCTTTCTGCTGACACCACTTTTGATTTTTGCCGGCATTCCGACGGCGGTGGCGGTCGGCACGGCACCGGCGCAGGTGGTGGCGTCATCCGTCTCGGGCGCGCTCACGCAATGGCGGCGCGGCAACGTCGATATCAAGCTCGGGGTGGTGCTGCTGTCGGGCGGCATCGTCGGCGCTTATGTCGGCGTGCATCTGGTGACGTTGCTGCGGCGGTCGGGTCAGTTCGACGTGTTCGTGTCGCTCACCTACGTGACGCTGCTCGGCGTGGTCGGGGCGCTGATGCTGATCGAGAGCCTGCGGACCATGCAAAAGTCCAAGTCGGGCGGCTCGGCCTCGCTGCGCCGGTCGGGGCAGCATAACTGGAGCCACGGGCTGCCGTTCAAAATGCGCTTCACCAAGTCCAAGCTCTATATCAGTGTGCTGCCACCGCTGATGCTTGGTGCGTTCGTCGGCCTGTTGGCGGCGATC
>JANYHP010000099.1 GCA_025359005.1 Hyphomicrobiaceae bacterium
CAGCGTTCTCAAACCAGGGGCTATCAGTGCTGGAAGCGACTTACCATCATGAGCTTCTATATGTAGTATTTTGCACTCCTGATCCTCTGCAATCCTCTGGACTTCGTTCAACAGAACGGTTTTCCCGACACCGCGAAGGCCGATGAAAATGAAGCTTTTGAAAGCTAAGCCTCTTTGGACTCTCTGTATCGTGATGCGCGCCTGTTTGAGCACGTCGTCGCGTCCAGCCAACTCAGGTGGACGGGTACCAGCGCCAGGTGCATACGGATTTGTGGCTGCATCCATCTAAGGACACCTTTTGAACCTTACTGAACTTATCTTCATATTGGTAAGGTTGGTAAGGTCTGTCAAGATCTGATTCGGTACATTGGCATTTCATTGGCCGTAGCGAGGCCTTCTCTACGCTGTCGCGCATTTCACCCGGATAAACTGGGACACAACATTCCGTACCTATGAAGGCGATCGCGCGGCGTTGGGATGCGCACCCAGTCACCTCGGCAGCAGCGTCATCATGGTGGCGATGAGGGTGACTCCCTTACCATCGATGCCAAAGGTTTGACCATCGCACACCATGATGGTGCGGCCCGCCTTTCTGACGCGCCCGCGGATCACGAACTGTCTGGACGGGCAGGCGCCAACAGGTTGGTCTTGACCTCGATCGTCAACACTTCCGCTACCGCAGGCATGAGCGTGAACGCCGCGTCGTCGTAGGCGGTATCGGGCGCGGTCGTGATGGCGCCCTGGCGGACGCTGTGACCGATACTGCACATGGACATACAGGCCGGGCTCCGCTATTTCGCGGCCACCATGCTGCACATCAACGACATGACGTACCGGATCGAGGGGCGACCGATCCTGGAGGGGGCAACCGTCGCCATTCCCACCGGGCACAAGGTGGGGCTCGTCGGCCGCAACGGCGCCGGCAAGACCACGCTGCTGCGGCTGATCATCGGCGAGGTCGCGGCCGACGACGGCTCGATCACGATGGCGCGCAATGCGCGGATCGGGCACGTGGCGCAGGAAGCGCCGGGCGGCGAGGACAGCCTGATCGACTGGGTGCTGGCGGCGGATACGGAACGGGCATCGCTGCTGGCGGAAGCTGAGACGGCGACGGAGCCGCTGCGCATCTCCGACATTCAGATCCGGCTCAACGACATCGGCGCGCATGGGGCGCCGTCGCGGGCGGCGGCGATCCTGGCCGGCCTGGGGTTCGACGCGGCCGCGCAGGCGCGGTCGTGCCGGGAATTCTCGGGCGGGTGGCGCATGCGGGTGGCGCTGGCGGCTGTGCTGTTCCTTGAGCCGGAAGTGCTGCTGCTCGACGAGCCGACCAACTATCTCGACCTCGAAGGGACGCTGTGGCTTGAGGCGTATCTGCGCGCCTATCCACATACCGTGCTGATGGTGAGCCACGACCGCGATCTGCTGAACAGGGCCGTCGGCGCGATCGTGCATCTCGATCGCGGCAAGCTGGCGCTTTATACCGGCGGCTACGACGACTTCGAGGACGCGCGGCGCGAAAAACAGCGCCTGGAACTGAAGCTCAAGAAAAAGCAGGACGACGCGCGCAAGCACATGGAAGCGTTCATCACGCGCTTCAAGGCGAAGGCGTCGAAGGCGGCGCAGGCGCAGAGCCGGATGAAGGCGCTGGCGCGTATGCAGCCAATCGCCGACCAGGTGGAAGACAGGATTGCGCCGTTTCTGTTTCCGGTGCCGAAAAAGCTGCTGGCGAGCCCGCTGATCCGCATCGAAGGCGCGGCGGCCGGCTATGAGGCGTCGCGCCCCATTCTGCGCGGCCTCGACCTGCGCATCGACCAGGATGACCGCATTGCACTGCTCGGCCAGAACGGCAACGGCAAGTCGACGTTCGCCAAACTGGTGGGTGGCAAGCTGCCGCCGCTGTCGGGCAGCGTGTGGGGCGTCAACAAAATCGACGTCGGCTATTTCGCGCAGCATCAGCTCGACGAACTCAATCCGCTCGATACGCCGTTCGGCGTCATGACGCGGCTGATGCCGGACGGAACAGAGGCGCAGCGGCGGGGCAAGCTCGGCGCCTATGGTTTCGGTTCGGACAAGGCGGAGACGAAGTGCGGCAATCTTTCGGGCGGGGAGAAGGCGCGGTTGCTGCTGCTGGTGACGGCGTTCCATGGGCCGCACCTGATCATCCTCGACGAACCGACGAACCATCTCGACATCGACAGCCGCGAGGCGCTGGTGCGGGCGCTGAACGAGTACGAAGGCGCGGTGATCCTGATCAGCCACGACCGGCATCTGGTGGATGCGGCGGCGGATCGGTTGTGGCTGGTCAAGAACGGCACGGTGAAAAACTACGACGGCGACATGGACAGCTATCGCGCCGAGTTGCTCGCCGAGCGCGGTGGGAAAACGCAGGCGCGCGATGGCAAAGCTTCGGCTAGCCCGAAGACCACGCGGGTGGACGAGCGGCGGCAAGCGGCGGAGCGGCGGGCCGAGCTGGCGCCGATGCGCAAGGTGATGCAGGCGGCGGAGGCGCAGGTGTCGAAACTCTCGACGCTGCTGGCGAAACTTGACGCTGCCTTGGGCGACCCGGCGTTGTACGACGACGCCGCGAAGGCGAAGAACTTGACGTTCGAGCGCGGGCAACTGGCCAAGCAACTGGCGGATGCGGAAGACGCGTGGCTTGTCGCGACGGAGCGCTACGAGGAGGCGTCGGTGCCGGCGGATGCGTGACGTGCGCGCGTGACGGCGGATGGCGGTGCGCTTATCCGCCCGACGGACCGCTTGCGAGTGCCGGCGTTGCTGATGGGCGACACTGCCGTTGCTGTGCACCACGTGGCTGTGTGTTTCACGTCAGGCGTGGTGGACACACAGCGTGTGCGGTTTACAAGCGAGCGTAGAGAGTCGGCCGCGCGCAGAGCAGCGGGGCTGCGCCCAGGCACTGAGGGCAATCGTGTCAGGGTTTCGCGGCCGACTCTCGAATTCAACACAACGCCGGTGGATTTGGCAGCGCGCTCGAAGCGCGGCGACTTGCACGCGCGTGGCGCACGCCGCGAGTGTTCGCGATTTGTGGCGTCAAGGGTCCTCGGGATGGCGCGACGTCCGCCACCCGAGGGTGACAGCGGTGGGTGGGCCGCCGTCAGGCCTTGGCTTCGGATGCGTGTTTAAGGTCGGCGGCGAACTGGTCGAACGCTGGCTGGAGGTCGGGGATCGAGCGGGTGATGAGCGGGGCGAGCAGGCCGGTGAAGCCTTCGTGCATCGTGAATTCGGTGGTGGCAGCGCCCTGTGGCACGAGGGTGTAGGTGCGGGTGCCGGTGAACAGGCCGAGCGGCATGCCGCCGGAAAAGACCAGTCGGCGATTGAGCTCTAAGGCTGTGACGGTGAGCGGGAAGGCGCGACCAGGGCTGGCCTTGGCGTAGACGGTGACTTTGCTGCCCAAGACGATCGAGCCATCGAGCCTGTCGACGGTGGAATTCCAGCGCGGATAGCCGGGCGCGTCGACGAGCAGATCCCAGACGACCGCGGGGGCCGCGTTGATGCGCGTCGTGGTGGCGAATGATTTCATCGCGCATTGCTCGCATGATCGGGAGTGACTTGCCAAGCGGATGACCGCGCGCGACTGTCGGAGCTGAATTCAAGCCAACACGAGAGCCGCTGCCCATGAAACTGATGTCCAGCCCCGCGTCGCCATTCGGCCGCAAGGTCAAGATGACGATCCTGATGAAGAACCTCAAGGACAAGGTCGAGATTTTGACCGTGGACGCCACGAAGGGCGACGCGACGCTGAACGCGGCCAACCCGATGGGGCGCATTCCCGTGCTGGTGACGGACGACGGCTCAGCCATCCACGATAGCCACGTGATCTGCGAGTATCTCGATCATATCGGCACCGGACCCGCGTTGTTCCCGCGAAACTCGGATCGATGGGATACACTGACCCGCGCGTCGCTCGCCGATGGCATCATCGAAGCTGCGTTGCTGAAGGTCTATGAAGGGCGCTACCGGCCAGAAAACATGAAGGTGCAGAGCTGGGTCGACCGGCTGGACGCCAAGATCGACACGTCGCTGGCGATGCTGGAGAAGGCGCCGCCGATGTGGAAAGACGCGCCCGACTATGGCCACCTGACGTTGGCAGCGGCGCTCGGGTACCTGGATTTCCGGCATGGGGGTACGTGGCGCAAGACGTATCCGAAACTGGTGGCGTGGCTGGATACGTTCGCCAAAGCTGTGCCGGGGTACGAAGCGTCGAAGCCGCCGATGGCGTGAGGGGTGGCCGAGATGCAAATTAAGGTGCCCGCCGCGTCGGTTGCGTGAAACCGTGCTAACCGATTGGTTTGGTTAATTTTTCGGCGCCTACAGTTAATGCAATCGCCGCGCTAATTTTGGGCGCTGGTGCGTTTTCGAGGTGTTGGGCGGGTACCCTAGCCGGATGATGCGCGAGGGGGCTTGGCGGCCTTCCCTGCGCAGCCCAGGGCCATGCCAGGGTGTGCTTCTCGCTCCGGATTGTGAGTACGGGCAGAGACGGCCGATCTGGCGTCGAATGCGCGGCTGCGAGCGGTTAACGAGGCGTTAACCTTTACGCGTGGCCAACGCCACGGACTAGCCCCTTCGCGTGGCCAACGCCACGCCGGCGACAGTGATGGCGATGCCGGCGAGTTGGAGAGGCAGCAGCGTTTCACCGAACAGCACCCAGGCTTCGAGGGCGGAGGCGGCGGGCACCAGATAAATGAGGCTAGCGGCGCGCGAGACGGCACCGTTGCGGATGAGCCAGAGGTAGACGAGAACCGCGCCCAGCGAGATGGCCAGCACCGACCATGCAAGGGTCAGCATGGACGTTGTCGAGATGGTGAACCGCATCGGCTCGAGCCACCAGGCCGCCAGCAGCACAGGTGGAACGGCGCCCACGTATTGCAGCAGCGCCGTGGTGCGGAGGTCGCCGGTGGGGATGAAGCGCTTCTGGTAGAACGTGCCGAGCGTGACGGCGACCATGCCGACCATGTTGACGGCGAGCGCGAGATTGAGGCGCGCGAAGTCCGCCCCCTGCGCGGCCAGCAGCCGCGGCCACAGCACGACGACGATGCCGAGGAAGCCGAGCACGATGCCGGCCCGTTGCTTGGTGCCGATCTTTTCGCCCAGGAGTTGGGGGGCGAGCAGAGCGGTCATGATCGGCTGGGTGGCGGCTATGACGGCGGAAATACCGGCGGGCAATCCCTGGCCAACCGCCCACCAGACGCCGCCGAGATAGATCGCGTGCATGAGGATGCCCGATACCATCGCATGGACGGTGTCGATGCCGCGGGCGGGCGGCGGTGCGCGCGTGACGGCTGCAAGCGCCGCGAACACGGCGAGTGCGCAGATAAAGCGCACGGCGAGGAAGGTGAGCGGATCGCAATCGATGACCGCGCCGCGCGCCGAGATCCAACCCGTCGACCAGAGGAACACGAACAACCCCGGCGCCGCAGCGATGGCCCAGGTGCGGTAGCGTGGCAAAGCGGTGGCGTTATGCATTGGCGCCGAGCGCCCGGTCGAGGTCGGCGATC
>JANYHP010000174.1 GCA_025359005.1 Hyphomicrobiaceae bacterium
GCTGCCGGCTTTGGCGCCGCCGGCTTCCCGCCGCCCTACACCGTCGAGCGCGAGGAAATGGTCATGCTCGATCGCAGCACTGCGCCGCCGAAGCCTGCTGCCTAGGCTTTTGTTTTGGCGCGCTTGCGGGCAAGGTGACGCCATCGTCCCTTGCCCGTCAGGAGCCTCATGTCCTTTCGCCCCGCCCTTGCCGCTGCGTTGTTGCTGACCCAGACACAGGCTTTCATGATGCCCGCATCCGCTGCTATCGCCTATCCGCCCACCGCCACCGTGCCGCAGGTCGATGTCCAGCATGGCGTCAAGGTGGCCGATCCCTATCGCTGGCTCGAAGGCGATGTGCGGACGCAAAAGCCGGTCGCCGATTGGGTGGCGGCACAGAACCAGGTGACACAAGCCTATCTGGCAACGCTGCCCGGGCGTGACGCGCTCAAGGCACGGCTGACCGAGCTTTTCAATTATGAGCGTGTCACGCTGCCCGAAGCGCGCGGCAATGCGGTGTTTTTCCGCAAGAACTCCGGCTTGCAGAATCAGTCGGTGCTGATGGTGCAGGAAGGCGACACCCCCGCCCGGCCGTTGATCGACCCCAACCTCTGGGCCAAGGACGGTGCGACGGCGCTCGCTGAATGGAGCCCCTCACCCGATGGCAAGCGCGTTGCCTATGCCATCCAGGACGGCGGCACCGACTGGCGGACCCTGAGGGTCATCGATGTTGGTTCGGGCGCTGTTCTGTCGGACGATCTCGATTGGGTGAAGTTTTCGGGGCTGGCCTGGAACGCCGATTCCACCGGCTTTTTCTATTCGCGCCATCCCGCAACCGACAAGGGCAAGGATTTCGTTTCGGCAGTTTACGATCACAGTGTCTGGTTCCACCGCATCGGCACGCCGCAAAGCGCCGACACGCTGGTTTTCGCGTCGCCGGACAATCGCGGCTATTACAACAATGCGCAAACCAGCGAGGATGGCCGCTGGCTGATCATCCGATCGAGCACCGGATCGGACGACACCTATGAAGTGCGCGTCAAGGATCTCACCGACCCCAAGGCGGTGCTGACCACGCTGGTGCCCAAGCGCGCCAATGACTGGCGTTTCCTCGGTGCGCATGGCGAGACGCTGTATTTCGTCACCAATCTCGATGCGCCGCGCTATCGCGTTGTCGCCTTCGACAAGGCCAGCAAGACCCCGCGCGAAATAATCAGCGAAGGCACGACGACGCTGACCGGCGGCTCGATCATCGGCGAGACCTTGCTCGTCACCGCGTTGCAGGACGCGCGGACTTCGGTGCGCCGCTACAGCCTTGCCGGCAAGCCCGATGGCGAGGTGACGCTGCCCGGCCTCGGCACTGCCAGTGGTTTCGACGCCGTGCCCGGCTCCAACACGGCCTATTACGCCTTCACCAGCTACAACGCACCGACGACACTGTATCGTTACGACGCCAAGGCCAACACCAGCACGGTGTTCGCGGCGCCGAAGGTCGCATTCGACCCGGCGGATTATGTCGTCGAACAGCGCTTCTTCACCTCAAAGGACGGCACCAGGGTGCCGATGTTCATCGCCCACAAAAAGGGCCTTGATCTGTCGAAGGGCGCGCCGACGCTGATGTATGGTTATGGCGGCTTCAACATCAACGTGCTGCCGGCGTTCCAGGTCGATGCGCTCAGCTGGATGGAGATGGGCGGCGTTTATGCCGAAGTGACGCTGCGCGGCGGCGGCGAATATGGCGCGGCGTGGCACGACGCCGGCAAACAGCTGAAAAAGCAGAATGTCTTCGATGATTTCATCGCCGGCGGCGAATATCTGATCAAGTCGGGCATCACGCCGAAGGGTGGCCTGGCCATCCAGGGCGGCTCCAACGGTGGGCTTTTGGTGGGCGCTGTCGTCAACCAGCGCCCCGATCTGTTCGCCGCGGCGCTGCCGGCCGTCGGCGTGATGGACATGCTGCGCTTTCCGCTGTTCACCGAAGGCCGCACCTGGACCGACGATTATGGCGACCCGGCGGATGCGGTGCAGTTCAAGAACCTGCTCGGCTATTCGCCGTATCACAATGTCAAATCAGGCAAGCCCTACCCGGCGATTCTGGTCACCACTGCCGATACCGATGACCGTGTGGTGCCGGGCCACAGCTTCAAATATACGGCGGCTTTGCAGGCGGCGGACATCGGCGACAAGCCGCACCTGATCCGCATCGAAACCCGCGCCGGCCATGGCAGCGGCAAGCCGACATCGAAGCAGATCGACGAAATCGCCGATTTGTGGAGCTTCATTGGGTATTGGACGGGGTTGACGCGGAAGTAAGCCCTCCGCCCTGGCTGCTGCATGTTTCGCTCATCCCGAGCGGATTACAGGGTTCGGCTGTCAGCCCGCCAGCACCGCCCGCG
>JANYHP010000175.1 GCA_025359005.1 Hyphomicrobiaceae bacterium
GATCGCCCGGATGATGCTGACGAAGCCCGCAAAGTCCGGCCGCGTCTGACTGACGGTGGTCGGTTGTCCGGTTTCGACGATCCGCAGCGCGGGCGCCGCGGGCTTGGCGCGCGCCGAAGCCGCGGCCTTGCGGCGCGCCGGCTTGGCGGCTGCGAGCGGGGCAACGGTGCCGCGCGTCACGTAGCGGCGCAACAAAGCCGTCTGCAGGTCGTCGAGGCCGGCCTTGCGGGCGCCGACGTGCTCCATGGCCAACGCCGTCACCAGCCGTCCGTCCGTGGGGAAGTCGCGCGGCGGCATCGCCAGGCGTCCAGCAAGCGCTCGGCCGGCCTTGGCCGAGAGGCCCGAGCGTCCGTCGATGGCCGCTGGCATGCTGTCGCCGAACGCTCGCGTCACGGCCAGTTTGGCCAACTGCGCCCTGAGCCGCGCCGGCGTCGGGACACCGCGGATCTTCAGTTTGAACGCGTGTTGCACGATGGCGGCCCGGAGGCCGTCCGGCTTCAGGAACGTCTTGAGCCGACGCGCGGGCAGTTGCTCGAGGCCGAGCGCCTTGGCCACCAGGCGCGCCCCCTTTGCCTCGCTCCAACTGCGCGGCAGCGCATTGACGCCGAGCACGAGGGCCGCGCGTTTGGCCCCGGCGTCCGTGATGCAGACGGCGACGGGCTTGGCCTCGCACAGCCCTGCGTCGGCGAGCACGCCGAGATCGCGGTCCAGATGGCGCTGCCAGTCAGCCAGCGGTTCCAGGTGCGATACGATCGGCCACAGCTCGCGGGCCAGATCTGCCCGTGAGACCGCCTTGGCGGCAGAAGCCAGGCGGACGAGCACGATATCGCGAACACGCCCTGTATCAAGGCTCGCATCTGCGATCGCGCCGACGGGTTTGGCCCTGTGCAACGCGCGATCGAGAGTGGCGTCGCCGTCTGTCGCGGGCGCGTATGGTCGTGTCGCGCTATCCATATGCGGTCGTCTCCCACGCGAGGCGTGCGCCGGGACCGGATGGTCCGGTTTTAGGGCACGGCTCTGACATCGGGCCGGACGCGCGAATCACCGGCTTTCAACGCGGACTCTGGCGGCAAAATTCAGCGCTCGCCAAGCCCTTGACACGAGCCGACGCACCACGGTGCACGGATTTTTTTGTGCGGTAGAGCGCGGACTTAGCGCGCAGGCGCGCGGACCGCGGCCGGCGTCGTCGGTTGCGGGCCAGTCGGCCCCATCGAGGACGCCAGCGGCGGCGCCGCGATATCGCCGCGTAGGTCTTTGTCGATGGGCTCGCCGTTGGCGCAGGTGCGCGAGAAGGCGAGGTCACGCCGCCCACCGAGCGCCCAGTTCGATGGCAACTGCGGCGCTGTGCGGTCAAGATTGGGACCACGTGCAAACACCCGGCGGAAGCCGCCGATCAGGTTGGCGGCCTTAGTGCGTTCGCCCGGCTGGGTGCCGCAATAGAAATTCTGATAGCGATCCTCGATCCATAAGCGATCGGCCGGCCCGGCGTTCTCGGCTGCCAGCTTGATCAGCGCCAAGGCACGCACATGATCGAGTGCCACGGTTTTGCCGTTCCAATGCAGGTCGGCCAGATAGGCCTGCGCGCCCGCGTGGCTGTCCTGCACCAGCTTCTGGATGTAATGCAGGCCGAGCCGCGCATCGAGCGGCACGCCCTGGCCTGTCAGATGCAGCTTGGCGAGTTCGAACTGGGCGTCGGGCTCGTCGAACAAAGTCGCGCTCTGACGGATCAATTCGACGGCACGCTCCGGGTCCGGCTTGAGGCCGATCTCGGGGAAGCCGCGACGAACATAGCCCGCAACCGCGTTGACGGCCTTGGCGACAATCTGCGCGCGAGGCCGGTCGTCGGGATCGACCGTGTCGGCCAGATCGGCCAAGCCCTGGAACAGCGTGTAGGCGCGCTGGTGATCGACGAAGCCACCGGTATCGTCGCTCATGATGCGGGCGAAAAAGAACTCGGCGTAAAACTTCTTCAGCCCGGTGTCGGCGCGAATGACGCACTCGAAGGCCGGAATGGCGATCTCGTAACGGCTGTCCTTGTAGGCATCCAGGCCCTTGCTGAGCATATCGGCCGACGAGGCGCACGGCAGATCGCCAGCCGCCGATGCCGGCGTCACGACAGCCGTCGCGGCCAGGCCCGATGCGAGCAAGCCGGACGCCAGCGCCAGAGCCGCGAGTGAAACCCGGGCTCTTGGCGGCGTCCGACGACGCTTAGATATCAGCGTAGCAAACAACTTCAGCCTTTCCACCAGCGTGGGTCACCGCGCCCTTTACGGCGGGGCCAACCTGGTCTGCGTATTTGCGAAGTGCACCGCTTTGATAGCTATTGTGTGGCAGCTTCCAGGATTTTCTGCGTTTTTCGAATTCCGCCTTGGAAACAGCGACGTCGAGCGTTCCCTTGACGGCGTCGATGGTGATGATGTCGCCGTCGTGCAGCAGTCCGATCGGGCCGCCAAGTGCCGCCTCGGGACCGACATGGCCGACGCAGAACCCGCGCGTGCCGCCGGAGAAGCGACCGTCGGTGATCAGCGCCACTTTTTCGCCAAGTCCGCGCCCATAAAGCGCCGCAGTTGTCGACAGCATCTCGCGCATGCCGGGCCCACCCTTGGGGCCTTCGTAGCGGATCACGATGACGCACCCGTCCTTGATCTTGCCGCCCTCCACCGCCGCGAACGCGTCTTCCTCGCAATCAAAGCACAACGCCGGACCGCTGAATTTCAGCGTCTTCATGCCGGCCACTTTGACGATCGCGCCATCGGGCGCGAGGTTGCCCTTGAGGCCGACGACGCCGCCGGTCGGTGTGATCGGGTTCGACACCGGATAGACGACCTTCTGGTTCTTGTTGAATTTCACGCCTTCAAGATTTTGCCCGATGGTTTTGCCCGTGACCGTCAGGCAGTCCTCGTGCAGCAGGCCGCCATCCAGCAGCGCTTTCATGATCTGCGGCACGCCGCCGATGTCGAACACGTCCTTGGCGACGAACTGGCCGCCGGGCTTCAAATCGGCGATGTACGGCGTTTTCTTGAAGATCTCGGCCACGTCGAACAGATCGAAGTCAATGCCGCATTCGTGCGCCATCGCCGGCAGATGCAGGGCCGCGTTGGTCGACCCACCCGTTGCCGCCACGGCGACCGCTGCATTTTCGAACGCTTTGCGCGTCGCGATGTGGCGTGGCCTGATCCCGTCGGCCAGCAGGCGCATGACCGCCTCGCCGCTCATTTGCGCGTACCTGTCGCGCGTCAGGTCGGGCGCCGGCGCGCCGGAAGACGAGGGCAGCGCGAGCCCCATGGCTTCCGACACCATCGCCATGGTGTTGGCGGTGAACTGGCCGCCGCAGGCGCCGGCACTCGGGCAGGCATGCTGTTCCAGTTCATGCAGCTCTGCGTCGCTCATTTTGCCGGCCGAATGCATGCCGACGCCTTCGAACACATCGACGACAGTGACATCGCGACCCTTGAAACGCCCGGGCAGGATCGAGCCGCCATACATGAAGACCGAGGGCACGTTGAGCCGCAGCATGGCCATCATCACGCCGGGGAGCGACTTGTCGCAGCCAGCCAAGCCGACCATTGCGTCGTAGCAGTGCCCGCGCATCGTCAATTCGATGCTGTCGGCGATCACCTCGCGGCTGACCAGCGACGACTTCATCCCTTGGTGGCCCATGGCGATGCCGTCGGTGACGGTGATGGTGCAGAACTCGCGCGGCGACCCGCCCCCCAGATCGACGCCCCTTTTGGCGGATTGGGCCTGGCGCATCAAAGTGATGTTGCAGGGAGCGGCTTCGTTCCAGGCGGAGACGACGCCGACCAGGGGGCGATGGATCTGCTCCTCGGTCATGCCCATGGCATAGTAATACGAGCGATGCGGCGCGCGCGCGGCGCCCTCGGTCACGTGCCGGCTCGGCAGTTTCGATTTGTCGAACACCGGAATGTTTGTCTTTTTACCGGCCTTGCTTGCGGACTTCGCGGCCGTTGTTCCCTTGGCAGGCGACGTTGTGACGGTGGTGTTGAGGGGCGGCTTCTTGGCCATGGGTCGGGCGCTCGTGCTAGCGGATCCCGAGGGATCACTGGTGGATTAGGGGTGGTGGAGGACTGTGGCCCGCGAGCCGCACATGATGTCCGATCGGTGAGCGATCGGCGCCCCATGTCCAGTGCAGAGCCGCCCTACAGTATGCCGCGTCGCTGATCCTCTCAATGGCGCTTCCGCATGGCTAAGCCGCATAAAGCCGGTCGTTGCAGCGGCGGGTGTTGCACGCGCAAGCGAACCCTCGACTTCCGGCGACTCGAACCGGCAGAGATGTGTCGGTGGTTTGTGGCTCAAACTTGGCAAGCCACGGTCGATTTGTGGTTCTGCTGCAACAGTTGGAGAGCGATCTGCACCAGGTGCCGCCACGCGCGCAGTGTCGCAATCGCCTATGGAGAAAGCAGCGTGCCGTCATCCGCCCGGCGCGACACCCCGTGACGCCATACTCCCGCCGCTGTAGAAGGCGACAAAGGCCCGTGGGGTTAACTATGACTGAAACAAGTTCCGCGCCGCCTGCCGACGCGCCCGTCGCCGCTGCGGTCAAGGCGGCGATGGCGGCAATGCCGAGTGCAGCAAGGACCGGGCCCGAAATCCTGGCGCCGATGATCGTACGGCCGATAACCGCGACGGTGCCTGGACAGACCTTCGTCGAGAGCGAGTGGCACTTTTCCTGGATTGGCAGCCCGTGGCGTCTCGTCGGACCGTGCCTGTTCAATGCCTTCATGACCGTCATCACGATTGGCATTTACAGCTTCTGGGGGCGTACCGAGATCCGCCGCCGGCTGTGGTCGTCGGTACGGCTGGCCGGCGAGCCGCTCGTTTATCACGGCACCGGTAAGGAGCTGTTTAAAGGTTTCATCGGCGCTCTGCTTATCGTGCTGCTGCCGCTGTTCCTGGTGGGGGCGGGCATGGTGATCGCCTTTGGCCAGGCGAGTACCGGCTGGGCCTATTATCAGTTGGCGCTGCTCGCGATCGTTTATCCGGTGTTGAAGGCGCTGGCCATTTATCGCGCGCGCAGCTACCGGCTGGCCCGCACGTCGTGGCGCGGCATGCGCGGCAGCGTGACTGGATCGTCCGCCGAGTTCGCCTTCCTCAGTTGGGCCACGTCGCTGCTCTACCCGTTGACGCTCGGCTGGATTGCGCCCTGGCGCGCGCTCTACATCCAGCGCTTCCTCATCGGCGACACCATGCTCGGTGATCGCGCGCTCAGGCTCGGCGGCTCGACGCCCCGGCTCTACCTTCGCTTCGGCCTCTTGTGGGTCGCCACGGTTGGCATTGCTGTGGCCGCCGCTGCGGCGATCGCCTCCGTACTCAGTCCCGCTCTCAACCAGGTCAGTGGCGTGACGCGCGTGCCCGATCTGCCCCCCATGATGGTCGCCAAAGTCATTGGCATCGTGCTGGCTGCCCTTTTCATCTGGTCGCCGATCAGCGCCTTCTATCGATCCTCGCTCTACAACATGACGGCCAACGGCACGACGCTGCTGGTTACCGACGTCGTCGTCGCCGGCCATCCAGCTCCCCGCTTCAAGCTCGCAACCCGCAGCTGGCCGCTGGTCTGGCTGTTCGTCACCAACCAGATCATCACCTACGGCAGCCTGTTCGTGTTGCGCCCGGTCGCGATGGCGCGCAGCATGCGGTACTTCGCCAACAACCTGTCGATCGTCGGCGTCTTTGATCCCGCGATGATCCGGCAGAACCCCCACGGTGCCCTCACGGAAGGTGAGGGCCTCGCACAGGCTTTTGATTTCGATGCATTCTGATCCCCAGCACACATTCACCGCGCGCTACGGCGATGGGTTGAGCGCGCAGCGCATCGCTGCAAGCGTGCGGCTGGACGGCGACGGGGTGGCGTTCCAGTTCCCGGGCGTGCCGACGGCCGTATGGCCCTACACCGCTTTGCGCAGCGGCGAACCGGTGCGCAGCCGGTCCGTCGACGCAGTCATCACGGCGGCCAACGCGGGGCGCGCGTCACTCTACGTCGACGACGCCCACTTGCTGGCCGAGATCGTGCGACGCGCGCCGCATCTCAAGCTTGGTCGCGGGCGCTGGCGGGCGGCGCAGCCCGGCTTGCTCGTCGGCGCTGTGGCTTTGGCCGCTTATGCCGGCATCACTGTCTTCGATCTGTCGCCGGCGAAGGGACTGGCCAGTGCCATGCCGGTCAAGGCCCGGGCCGCGCTCGGTGAGCGCGTGCTCAAGACCATGCCGGCGCAGCGCCAATGCACCGGCGCCGAGGGCCGGCGCGCCTTGGGCGTGCTGATGCGGCGCCTGATGCCGAACGGCCCGATGTCCGCCGACAGTATCACCATCCTCGACTGGCGGCTGCTCAACGCCTTTGCCGTGCCCGGCAATCGCATCGTGCTGACGCGCCAGATTATCGAGCGCGCACGCAGCGCCGACGAAGTCGCCGCCATCATCGGCCACGAGGCCGGCCACGCCAACCGCCTCGATCCCGAAGCGAGCCTCGTCCGCTCGGTGGGGTTCTGGGCGCTGGTGCAGATGATGTTCACCGGCACGCCGGGCGCCATCGGCAATATCGGCTCGATGCTGGCGCAGTTGGGCTACACGCGCTCGGCGGAGCGGGCGGCCGACGACTATGCGCTGCGCCTCCTGCGCGATGCCGGCATCTCGGCCCAGGGCATGGCCGACTTCTTCCGTCGCGCGGAAACCAAGAAGCCGGCAGAGGCCGAGCCGCAACCAGATGCCGCCAGCGATATTTTTGCGTCCCACCCCTCCAACGCCGAGCGGATCAGCAGCATCGAGAACCGGCCGTCGTATCCCGCGACGCCAGCCCTGTCCGCCGAGGATTGGGAGGCTTTGAAAACGATTTGCGCGCGTCTCCCCGAACCGGCGCCGGCACGGACTGATGCGACGGCGCGCCCCGAGGAAAGCGCCACAGCCAAGGCCGCGGCTGAAAAAGCCGCCGAGGCCAAGCGTGCCGAAGAAATCAAGCGTGCCGAAGACATCCAACGCGCCGCAGCGGCCAACGCGGCCGCAACCGAAAAAGCCGCCGCGGAAGTCAAATCTCTTGCAGACGCTAAGGCCGCCGCCGAACGTGTAGCCGCCGCCGACCACGCAGCCGCCAATACCAAGCGACTGGCCGACGCCAAGGCCGCCGCCGACCACGCAGCCGCTAATGCCAAGCGGCTCGCCGACGCCAAGCGCGACGAGGACGCGCGCGCCGCCGCTGAGAAGGCCGCGGCCCAGGCGGCGGCCAATGCACCCGTTGCCGCGCCGGTCGATCCCCGCATCGAAGCCGCCACGCAGCGCATCGCCGCCAACGACAAGGATGCGATCGCCTATTTCGAGCGCGGCCAGGCCTACGCCGCCCAGCGTCGTCATCCCGAGGCCATCGACGACTTCTCACGCTCGATCGCCTTGCAGCCGACCGATACCGCGGCGCTGCTGTGGCGGGCGTCGCTCTATACCCAGCTAAAGCAACCCGATCTGGCGATTGCCGACTACACGGAAGTGCTGCGCCTGCAGCCCAAAAGCTATGCCGCCTACAACAACCGCGGCAGCGTCTATCGCACGCAGAAAAAGCCCGACCAAGCGATCAAGGATTTCACCGCAGCCATCGCCCTGGATGGCAAGCAGCCCATGGCCTTGACCAATCGCGCGTTGGCCTATCGCGATAAGTCCAACCTGGACGCGGCAATCGCCGATCTGAATACGGTCGTGGCCGCCAACCCGAAATATGCCAACGCCCTGGTGCGGCGCGGCGAGACGTTTGAACTCAAGGCCCAGAAAGACGCAGCGCTGGCCGACTATCGTGCCGTGCTGAAGCTGCCGGAACCGTCCGGCGGCGCCTCCGAACCCCACCGCACCGCGCGCGCCCGCCTGCAGGCCCTTAGCGGCCAGACCGGCGAGCCGAATTGAAATCAACCGCCATGGCCGCCGCCTCACGGCGCCATGGCAAGCATGGCCGTAGGGTCAAGCCTTCGCGCCCCCAACACCACACAGCCCCCCGCCAAAAATGTCGGGTCGTGACCCGGTGCTGCCGTACGGCAACTTTGGCACGGGGCGGACGGTCGGGCTCAGGAAGCGGACTTGAGGTAGGCGAGCGTAAGCGTTAACTTTGAGCGGGTCGCCGAGCCTTGTTATGGTAAATTTTTTGGCGATGAAAGGCGTACGAGCATGACAGCCACAACTGCAGATCTTGTGAAGCTTCCTGCCGATGAGAAGCTCGCCCTGATCGAGGCGCTTTGGGATTCGCTCGATGTTATCGAGGTCCCGATGCCCGATTGGCACCACGACGTACTCAATGCACGCGAAGCCTCAGAAACGACGGATGAAGGCGACAGCTGGGAGGCTGTCAAAGCACGCTTGCTGGCGCAGAAATGACGTTGCGCCTCAGAGTATTGAAGGTCGCGGAGCAAGATCTCGCCGAGGCCGCTGACTGGTACGCTTCACAAGACAAAAAACTGCGATTGGATTTCGTTGCAGCGGTGGACGTGGCAATCTCCAAAATCAGCGCCAAGCCAGAAGGGTACGCAAAACGGCTTCGTGACTACCGCGTTGTTCTGGTTCGCCGCTTTCCATATGTGATCTATTACCGTCTCGTGGCAGGCGAGATCAGGATCGCCGCGGTCCTCCATCAAAGTCGAGGAATAAAAGCGCGGACTCGGCGATTGACTGCTGGACGAAAAGATTGAGGCCCGATGGCACATGACCAAGTAACTGGTTTGTTCCAGCACTTCAGCCTTCGCCCTTTCAAGGCAATCGACATCGACGATCTTGTCGTGCTGTTCGATCACGCCATGTCGACAGAGCGCGCGATAGGGCCCGTACCCAAAGCGGCGTGGGAACGCTTCCTGGCATTACCAATGACACTCAATGGGCGTGGTTTTCGTGTCGCGCACGTTGATGGAAAATTGGCCGGATACGCCGAGTCGTTTCCAAAGCATCGGGGTGACCGGATCGTCCGCCACTGCAAGATCGTTGTCGATCCGTCGTACCGCCGCCGTCGGATTGGCGCCTCACTGCTCTCCAATCTCACTGCAATCGAGCCAACGGAAACAAATCCTGAGTTCCAGGCGCTGATCCCGGCAGATTGGCCTTCTGGGCTTGCGTTCGCCGCTGCATTTGGTTTCGAGCATACGGAGAGCGAGATCGGCATGCGGTGCACGCAGGCTGCGCAACTTGACGGCGAGGCACCGCAATCGATCTCGATAACCCGCGCCGCCGCTCCCGTGAACCATGCGGCTGATGTCGCATTGATCCACAATTCAGCCTACGCGACCGACGTTTCGCTTCGGCCCTACACCGCCCACGAAATGGCCAATACTATGGAGGACGATCAGGTTTGGATCGCGCTCAAGGGATCGCATATTGTTGGCTACTGTCGTGTCGAGATCGAACGAGACCTTGTCTGGATAGAAGACGTGGCAGTCGCTCCAAGCGAGCAGAACCGCGGAATCGGTCGAATGCTACTCAAGCGTGCCTTGGGAGACAGCGGCGTCGGCACATCCAAGCCGGCAGGGCTCAACGTATCCAGCAACAATCCGGCGGCAATATCCGTGTACACACGTCTCGGTTTCGTAAGGAGGCGAGAACAGAGGCGTCTTACAGCGCCTCGAAGCGCCCTCCGCCAGTTCCTCGTTGCGAGTTGACGGTCGCTTAGCCCCCAGCTTCTCCCGCAGGCAAAATGAGAAACCAACTTCGGATTTAGTCCGAAAGTGGCCCCAAGCAAACGTGGTCATTGGCCTTCGGTTGCCGTGCCGACGCATCGTTTGCATCGATCACTGCTCGAGCAGGCCGGCCGAACGCCGCGCGGCTACTTTGCGAGCTTTGCCACCTGCTGGGCCATCAGCTCCTGGTGGCGCTGCAACGCCGCCGCCGGCGTGGCGTACGCCTCCTGGCGGTCGACGCTCCAATACTTCAGCTCAGTGAGCGCGATGACCTCGCCGGTCACCGCACAGCGCACGAAGTCGCCGGCGCCCAGCACCTGATACTCGCCATCCAGGTAGCGCACGCGCGCCTCACCCTTGAGGCCGAAAAAGCGATCGATGCGGTTCATGCGTGCGTCCCAGAAACTGCGCCCACTCAAGTATAGCAAACCCGGACTTCACAGTCGTGGCTGCGCCGGTGGCCATGACAAAAGTGCGTGCCATGGGCATGGTCCGGTACAGCGGCCTCGGCGGGTATCACACACCGGGCGCCGCCGACGCAAGGCGCATGGCGTGCCTGCGTCGCGCTCAGAACAATGACCCTTGCGAGCCGCCTCCGGACGGTGGCTTTTTAGCCGGCGGCGGGCGCGGCGCCGCGCGCGTCGGACCAACCGCGCCGGCTGACTTCGACGGCGTGCCCGGCCCAAGCGTTTCGGCCAGCACCCGGCCGTCGCCGAATTCGATGTCGAGGCGCGTTCCCGGTGCCAGCCCCTCGGCGTGGCGGACGGCCAGGCCCTCGGCATCGCGCACCAGCGCGAAGCCGCGCCGCAGCACGCTCTGATAGCTCAGCGACGCGAGCATGTTGCCTTGTGCGACCAGCACCGCCCGCCAGCGGTCGAGACGGTTCAGCACCAGCCGCGGCGTGATGCGCCCGGCGACGCGTTCCAGCCGCGTGCGACGGCTGCTGGCAACGCGGGCCAGCGCCGCCGCCCCACGTTGTGTGGCGAGATGCAGCCGCTTGTCCGACGCCTCGATGCGCTGGGCGAGCAGCCGGACCTGCAGGCGCGGTGCGATGCGCCCCAGCCGCCGCCCATGCGCATTGGAATTGGCAGCGAGACCACGGCCCAGTCGCTGGCTGCACGCATCGAACCGCTGCCGCGGCAGGGCCACCAGATCTTGCGCCCGTGGCAGGCCGCGACTGGCCGCACGCAAGGCGCTGCGATGCTGTTCCAGCGCGCGCCGCAAACCGACCCGCAGCCGGTCGCCGAATTTGGCGGCGGCGTCCAGCAGGTCTGAATACTTCGGCACCGCCCACTCGGCCGCCTTGGTGGGCGTCGGCGCCCGTGCATCCGCGGCGAGATCGATCAGCGTCCAATCGGTCTCGTGGCCCACCGCCGAGATCAGCGGGATGTCGCTTTCCGCCGCCGCGCGGACGACGATTTCCTCGTTGAAGCCCCACAGGTCTTCCAGGCTGCCACCGCCGCGCGCCACGATAAGCACGTCCGGCCGCGGAATTTTGCCGCCCGGCTGCAAGGCGTTGAAACCGCGGATGGCTGCGGCCACCTCCGCCGCGCACGTCTCGCCCTGTACCCGCACCGGCCAGATCAGCACCCGTGTCGGGAAGCGCTCGTTGAAGCCGTGCAACATGTCGCGGATGACCGCGCCGGTCGGCGACGTGACGATGCCGACCACGCGAGGCAGATGCGGCAGCAGTTGCTTGCGCGCCTCGTCGAACAGGCCTTCCGCGCCGAGCTTTTTCTTGCGCTCTTCCAGCAGCGCCATCAGCGCGCCCGCACCCGCCGGCTCCAGCGCCTCGATCATCAGCTGGTATTTCGACGAGCCCGGATAGGTGGTCACCTTGCCGGTGGCGATCACCTCCAGCCCTTCCTGCGGCTTGAAGCGGAGCGCGCCAAATACGCCGCGCCAGATCACCGCCTCGATCTTTGATTTTTCGTCCTTGAGGCTGAAATAGCAGTGCCCCGACGCGTGCGGCCCGCGATAGCCGGAAATCTCGCCGCGCAGGCGCACGTACCCGAACGTGTTCTCCAACGTCTTCTTGACCGCCCCGGACAGCTCCGAAACGGTCATCTCGGCGACATTGGAGCCTGACGTCGGCTTGGCGGCGGTTGTGGACATGGGGGACACTCGGTCATGCACGCGGGACGGCCGACAGTACGCCGGACATCGCCCTTGTAGCGGACCCGCGCCGGCCGGGCCACCCGTCGGCCACCGGTCAGCCGCAGTCGCCCACAACACCCGCGCGGCGCAGTTTTACTCGACGCGGGCGGCGGATATGCTAAGGGGCGGCGCATGAACATTCTGCTGATCGGATCGGGTGGCCGCGAGCACGCCCTGGCCTGGGCGCTGGCCAAGAGCCCGCTGACCTCCCGGCTCATCTGCGCGCCCGGCAACGGCGGCATGCAGCAGATCGCACCCTGCCGCCCGCTCGACGTGAGCGACACCGCGGCTGTCATCGCCTTGGCACGCGCCGAAGCCATCGATTTCGTGGTGATCGGCCCGGAAGGCCCGCTGGTCGCCGGCCTCGGCAATGCGTTGGACGCGGCCGGCATCCGCTATTTCGGCCCCACCAAAGCCGCAGCCCAATTGGAAGGCTCGAAAGGCTTCACCAAGGACCTCTGCCGCGAGTTCGCCATCCCCACCGGCGCTTACGGCCGCTTCACCGACAAGGCCGCCGCCAAGGCTTACCTCAAAACCACCAACGGCCGCGTCGTCGTCAAGGCCGACGGACTGGCGGCCGGCAAGGGCGTCATCATCCCGGAAACAACCGCCGAAGCCGAAGCCGCCATCGACGCCTGTTTCGACGGCGCTTTTGGTGACGCCGGCGCCGAAGTGGTCATCGAAGCGTTTCTCGACGGCGAGGAGGCAAGCTTTTTTGCCCTCTCGGACGGCACCCACGTCCTGCCGCTCGCCGCCGCCCAGGACCACAAGACCGTCGGCGACGGCGACACCGGTCCGAACACCGGCGGCATGGGCGCCTATTCGCCGACGCCCCTGGTGGACGCGGCGCTGCAACAGCGCATCATGGACGAGGTGATCGCGCCGACCGTGAACGGCATGGCGGCGGAAGGCGCGCCCTTCGTCGGCGTGTTGTTCGCCGGGATGATGATC